>CBRAFO010000007.1:0-76355 GCA_967755175.1 uncultured Opitutaceae bacterium
GTCACCCGCGCCCTTGCTGCGGTTGGATCGGCTCGTGTTGCCGGTGAGCGTTCCAACGCCCCTGACTCTTTCCTCATGATTACCTCGACCATTCCCAGCAGTTTCAAACTACCGATGGCATTCAATGTTGAGCGGTTGCAGGCCGATCTGGCCGGCATCGTCAGCACGGAGTTCATCCCGCATTTCAACACGCGTTACTACGAGGGCGACTGGAGTGTCGTCTCGTTGCGCTCGATTGGCGGACGCGCGGATCAGATCTATCCCGACCCAACGCGCACCGACTATGCGGATACTCCGTTGCTCGCGCGCTGCCCGTATATCGCGGATGTGGTGAATTCGTTTCCCTGTTCGAAACTCGCGGTCCGGTTTCTGCGCGTGCGGCCCCGTTCGGTCGTGAAGGAACATCGCGATTACCAGCTGCGGCTCGAGGATGGTGAAGTGCGTTTACATATCCCGATAACGACCAATCCCGAGGTGCGTTTCGTCGTGGCGGGGCGACGCGTCATCATGAACCCGGGTGAGTGCTGGTATAACGATTTCACCGAGCTGCACAGCGTGCACAACGACGGTGACGGCGACCGCGTTCATCTGACGATCGACTGCGTGGTCAACGACTGGTTGCGGGCGGAATTGCTCGCCGCCGCCGCCGAGCACGTGCCGGTTGTCTGAACTGAATTGATCGGAACTCCCTGTAGCAGCCGAGGTGACGAGGCTGGGATGCGGTTTACTACCGAGCAGCCTCCTTACGTCGGCTGCTACGTCGGGTTGCTCCCACAGTTTTAAAACGCACTAGCTTTCGGCACCCCGGGCCAGCAGTTCGCGGCGGGGAGCGTCGAGCCAGCGCGACGCGAGGGCACGGAGTGTTTCGCTGGCTTCGCGGTGCTTGGACTCGGAATCGGCGGCGAAGTCCATCACGGGGTTTTTGGCATTGCGGGGCGTGGCGGCCGCGAGCGCGGCGCGGGTGATCGCATCATCGGGGACGTTGAAGTGAGCGTGTATCAGCCCGGGCAAGGCCTCGCGCAGATCACGATAATCAATCACGCGCCCCGGTGTGCCGGAAATGGCGAGCGCTTGCAGTGCCGCGTCGCACCCGGCGCGGATGATCCGGGCCGTGTAGTCGTCGAAGCTCAGCGTGGGCAGCTCTTCGGGCGCGATGCCGAAGGGACGCGGGTCCATCATGCCGGGAATAAATTGCGAGCCGCGCTGGCGATGTTGCGAGACGAGCACCTCCACGGGATCGCGGTGGAGGAACACCCATGGGGTATTTGGAAACGCGGCGCGGATAACCGGGAGATGCAGGGTGTGCCAGGCGTCGAATTTGATGAAGAGGCGCGCCTCTTCCGGGCGGCGCCGGCGTGCGTAGGCGTGGACGAGGCCGCGCAGGCGGGCGGAACGCCGAGACGGCGTGAGCGTTGGGTCGGCGGCGTCGAGCGTGAGTAGTTGATCGATAGGCGCGGCCTCCGAAAACACGGTGTGGCGCGGATCGGCGGCCAGGGTTTGCGCGAAGAGGGTGGAGCCGCAGCGTGAGACGTGGAAGATGAAGCCTGCGGGATCGAGATCGGGCGGTGTATCGGCGAGCATTTCGATCATCTCCAGCCGGGTCTCGCGGCGAAACAGCAGACGGGCGGGATGGCGGAGAACACTGCCTACACTCTGCTCAAAGAAGGGATCGTCGAGACGACGGTCGCCAAAAAAAGCCCAGTTAAGTGTGGGGGCGGTGGGGTGGTTATGGAGGTGGATGGGCAGCCATCCGGGGGGCGGGAGGGCGGTCATGGCACGGCGTTGCGAACGAGCCAGGCGCGGCGGGCGCGTGCGATGGCGGCGTCGAGTGCTTGAGCGCTTACCGGGAGACCGCGTTCGGTGGCTAATGCGAGGAGTGTCTCGCGAAAGGTGGCTGCGTCAGGTGTGGCGAACAGCGTTGCCAGCAGGGCATCGTCGTTGAGCACGGTTTGGTGAAGGCGCTGCCAAGCGGAATCGACGGGCAACGCGTCAGGCGAAGTAGTATCTGAAAACATATCGGGTTAACGGACGGCGCGTAATTACGATGACGTGGGGCGGTGGGCGTTGATGCGCGAGGTGTTGCAGGTCATCAAGCCGAACCTGTTTTTGATGCAGGCGGCCGTCGTTAAAATGCGGCGGGGCCATCGCCGTGCGGCTGTCTCCGTCCGGGTCTTGGCTAACCGTGCGACGTGGCAAATGACAAAAAGCCTGACGTGAAATGTCCAAACTTTATGTCACTGGTTTCGGTGGTGTCCTGTATTACTCTGCCGCCGCGCGCGACAGAGAACTCGTCGTCGAGGCCGACTGGTTTGCTTGGACAATGGAGGGTTGGGGGCGGTAGGGGTGGGGCGTGTTCAAGCCGCGCTTTCGCTTGTTTATCCCGTTGCTGGTTTTGGCGTGCGCCGTTGTGGCCGTTCCGCAGTCCGTGAGCGCGCCGTTGGTTGCGACGGACGCCTCGATCCCGGTGTCGGAGGACTACGTCTTACGCACATGGGAGGTGGACGAGGGGCTGCCGAACAACAGTATTTCCAGCATCGCGCAGACGCCTGACGGCTATCTTTGGCTAACGACGGGAAGCGGCCTGACGCGATTTGATGGCGTGCGGTTTACCCCTTTTCCAAAGGAGACCACGCCGGGGTTGGAGTCGAACCGGATGTCGCCGGTTTTTGCCGACCGCGACGGAGCGCTGTGGATCGGACTCGAGCGAGGGGGAGTCTCCCGAATGAAGGGCGGGCGTTTTGAAACGATCGTCCCACTCGCGCCGAGCGGGGCGGCGACGACGTGGACGAACTCGTTTGCCCAGGATGCGGCCGGGGCGGTTTGGTTCGGGCTTTCACCGGATCGGAGAGTGTCTCGCTGGCATGATGGCGTGCTCACCGCCTTTTCGGGCGGGGAGGGCGTCGGCCCTGGCGGGAATACGAACGTCTATGCGGATGCGCCCGGAAAGATATGGGTCACGACCATGGAGGGTGGCTGTAGTGTTTTTAACGGGTCGCGATTTCAGCCGGTGGATAAAGATAACCAAGGTGGCAGCTGGCCGGTGCTTGCATCGGCGCAGGATGGTGGGATGTGGGTGTTTCGCGGCCAGCATCTTCTGCATTACCAAGCCAACGGATCGGGCGAGGTGGTTTCCGAATCAGTCGATCTGCTGGCGAGCGTGCTCCATGAGGATTCGGCGGGCGATGTCTGGGTGGGGACGAAAAACCAGGGATTGTTTCGGTTTCACGGCGGGCAATTCATGCGGGTCCCCACGTCGCATTCTTCCGTGTCTTCCATCATGGAGGACCGCGAGGGCAACCTTTGGGTAGGGACGTTCGGAGGTGGCTTGAACCGCTTGCGGCCTTCTCGCTTTTTTCTGCATCAAAAGCAGAACGGGCTGCACACCGACAACATTGTTTCCCTCTGCGAAGATGCGGAGGGCAGGCTCTGGATCGCTGGGCGGGACGGTCTGCCGGTGCGGGCGGTGGATTCCGCCAATCGCACGTTTGCCACTCCGGAAGGATGGTCGGGCGGGTCGATCTTGACCACGTGGCCCAATCCTGCGGGCGGGGTCTGGTTAGGCACGGGGAGAGGCTTGGTGCACTGGCGGGACGGGAAGTTTTCCCAAGAGTCTTTACGAGACGCGCTGACCGCGCTGCTGGTGGACCGGCAAGGAGACCTGTGGGCGGCCACGGTTAAAGACGCTCTCGTTCGCTGGCGCAGCGGCACGGCCGAGCGTATTCCGAGGCAGGACGGATTGGTTGAACCGAGAGCGCTCGCCGAAGACGCAATGGGGCGGCTGTGGGTCGGCACGGAGGCGGGGCTGGTTTTCCAGCGACAAGGGGATCGGTTTGTGCCGGTGCCGCTGCCGGGACCGAAACCCGGTGGTCAGATCCGGTTCATCGTGCCGGATGAGCAGGAGACCGTGTGGATCGGTGAATTCGGGAGCGGGCTTTATCGCTGGCGCGCGGGCCAGGTGTCCCGTCTGCCGCGCGACGCCGGACTGCCTGTTGAGGATCTTCGTGCCATGGTAATCGGGCCGGGCGGGGATTTTTGGTTCGGCACGGGAAGCGGCCTGTTCCGCGTCGAGCGGTCCGAGATGGATGCGGCCATCGAGGGGCGTCGGACGCCGATGCGGACCGTCGCCTACGGGCGCAACGACGGGATGCCCAATGCCGATTTTGGTTTCGGCTTTAAAAATTCGACGGCACGGACGCGCGACGGCCATCTGTGGTTTGCGACGTCTCGGGGCGCATTGGAGATCGTCCCGCAACCGATTCAACCCGCGGTTACGCCGTTCCCGGTTCTGATTGAAGACGTTCGGATGGGGGGCGCGGCTATCCCCTTGGCCCTCGGCGGAGGCTTCACGCTGCCACCCCAGCCAGGAACGCTGGAGATCCGTTACTCGCTGCCGCAATTTCACGCACCGGAAGCGATTCGTTTCCGGTATCGTCTCACGGGTTTAAGCGATGACTGGATCACGGTCGGAAACCAGCGGGTCGCAAATTTTCCCCGCCTGCGGCCAGGGGAATACCGCTTTGAAGTTGCCGCCGCCGTAGCGGATGGATCGTGGCTGCCGGTGACGGCCGTGCTCCCGTTCACCGTGCGCGCTGCATGGTGGGAGACGGGCTGGTTTCGCTTCGGTATTGGACTGTTTGGCGCGCTCGTGTTGGCGGCGCTGGTGCGTTACCTCGTGAAGCGTCGTATGCGCGCGCGGATACGCAGGCTCGAGCAGGAGACCGCGTTGGAGCGGGAGCGCGCACGCATCGCGCGCGACATGCACGATCAAGTGGGGGCCAACCTCACTCATATCGCACTCCTGGCCGGAATGGCCTCCACGCCACAGTCCCGCTCCGAGCTGGCTGATTCCGCCCGCCGTGCGGTGGACTCCTTGGACGGCGTGGTGTGGGCGGTGAATCCGCGCAAGGACACGCTGGAGAGTCTCTTTCAATATCTGGTGCGGTTTGCAGAGGATTTCCTGAAGCCCACGTCCCTGCGGCTTCGGCTCGATTTCCCCGTTGATGTGCCGGAATGCCGCCTTCCGCCGGAGTTTCGCTATCATGTGCTCCTCGTCGTCAAAGAAGCGCTCAACAACGCGGTGAAATACTCCAGGGCGACCGAAGTCCACCTCAGTGCCACCATGGAACCGCTGAGCCTTGGCATCATGATCGCCGACAACGGCGGCGGCTTTGATGTCGAGGGCGCTGCGGCGGAAGGGAACGGACTTCGCAATCTGCGGGAGCGCGCTCTTGCGTTGAGAGGCGAGTGTCGGATTAACAGCCAACCGGGAACGGGAACCTGCATCACGTTAATTGTGCCTTGGCCGCACCCCGGACCGGTGCTACCACCGGCATCGCGCTGAAATGAGGCGACCCTAACCATGTTCATTCGAGTCTCCATCGTCGAAGACGATCCCTTGATCCGCCAAAGTCTGGCCCAAGTGATCGGAAGCAGTTCCCGGTTTGAATGCGTCGGCCTCTATGGTTCGGCCGAGGAGGCGCTGCGCGAAGTGCCCCGCAACGTGCCGGACGTGCTACTGATGGATATCCAGCTGCCGGGCCGCAGCGGCATTGAATGCACGGCGCTGCTGAAGGCCGGCCACCCGGAGCTGCAGGTGCTCATGCTGACCATTTACGATGACAGCGAGTTGATCTTTAACGCGCTGCGCGCCGGTGCCGGCGGCTATCTGCTCAAGCGTTCTCGGCCGGAGGAATTGCTGAAAGCCATCGAGGAGGTGCAGGCCGGTGGAGCGCCCATGTCCTCGAACATCGCACGGTTGGTCGTTTCTCATTTTCATCGAATCCGCCAGCCTGCGAGTGAGGTGGAAAAGCTCACGCCGCGCGAGCGCGAGGTGCTCGACGAGCTGGCCAAAGGGCTCCTTTACAAGGAAGTCGCCGAGCGCTTGGGGATCAGTCGCAGCACGATGAACAGTCACATCGAGGCGATCTATCGGAAGCTGCACGTGCAGACTCGCGCCGAAGCGGTGCTCAAGCTGCACCCTCGGTAGGCGAAGGGCGAAACGTGGTGCGGGAGCGGATACTCCGCGATTCGATTACCCGCTGGAAATTGATCCTCGATGCAGGGGGATGTGGAGGCCGTGCCGGATAAACATCCGATAGGCGATCCGTCCATCGATATGGTTTAATGGCACCGTTCAGGTTCACCCCTGAACAACGGCTTTCGTGCTCATTGTGCCCGGAGCCGGATCTCGCCCCTGACGCACCTCTGCTCCCCCCACGTTTATCTTATTTCTCCATGAATCGCGCTACACCCGCTCGTCTTGTTTCTCGCCGCCTTTTGTCGGCTACGCTCTTGGCCGCTATGCTGGCGGCTTCCACCGCTCATGCCGCGACTGATACTTGGACGGGCTCCGCAGGTAGCACGGACTGGGCTACGACCAGCAACTGGGATACCGCAGCCATCGCCAGCGGTGATTCCTTGGTGTTTACCAGCGCGAATGCCAGCGCCTCGACCACGCTGACGGACACGCTGGCGACATCGACCAACATCGCGGGGATCACCTTCAACTCCGGCGCGCTCGGCTACACGATGACGGGCAATGCGTTCAACCTCACCGGCGTCATCACCAATAATGCCAGCGGGGTCGAAGAGACGTTCAATAACAACATCGTTCTTGCTTCTGCCGGCACTTGGGGGGTGGCGTCGGGCACCACGACAACGTTCAATGGCAATCTGAGCCTGAGTGGTATCGGCACAATCCTCTTGGGTGGCACTACTACTGCGACGAGCGGCGGCACGATCAACTTGAATGGCACGAACACCCTGAGCTTCAGCGGTGGAACTTTCCGAGCTTTGATTTTACAGGGAACGGGCACGACCTTGAATGTCGGTAACGGCAGTAATAGCGCCTCGCTCACCATCAGTGCGTCAACCGCCAATTCGGGGTATTTCAACGTCTTAGGCACAAGCACATTGAATGTTAAGAGTGGTGCTTCCGTGACCGTAAACGGCACTTCGAACGCGACCACCCCAACCTCGGGCATCGGAAATGCCACCGGCTTGGGCGCCACGGTTAATGTGGACGGAACTCTTACTTACGGCACGGGCACCGGTCTGGCGATTGGTGCCACGGGCGGCAGCAACGCGCTGAATGTCAATAGCGGCGGTATTCTTAACCTGAACGGCACGGCCAGAACCATCACGATTGCGGCGGACGGTGCGTTAAACGTCGCCGGAACTGTCAATAGCAGCCAAGGCACTTGGGCCGGCACGGGTAAGCTGGTATTCCAAGGCGGAACGTTCAAAGCGACGGCAGCGCAAACCCTCGGGTCCACGCTGGCCATCAGCACGACCTCCGCTAGTTCAACCGTCAATACGAACGGCTTCGCCGTTTCTATCGGCAGCGGGATCACTGGTTCGGGTGGTCTCATTAAGGCTGGCTCGGGCACGCTCACGCTCTCCGGATCCAACGGCTACACCGGTGCCACCGCGATTAACGCCGGCACCCTTTTGGTCACTGGCAGTCTCGCTTCAGGCAGCGCAGTCAGCGTCGCCTCGGGTGCTACCTTGCAAGGCACGGGCACGATCAACGGTGCCACCACGATCGCCAGCGGCGGCATCCTGGCGGCAGGCACGAGCTCAAGTTCCATTGGCACGCTTACCTTCGGCAGCACGCTCGACACCACGGGCGCCACCGTCTCGCTCAAGCTCAACAGCACTGGGGGGACGTTTGATCTGCTCACGTCGTCGGGCGCGGTCACCTTGGGCTCGGCCACCTTGTCGTTGAGCGACATCGGCAGCGGCTCTTGGTCTGGAACCTCCAGTGCTTTTAGCATCCTGCACGGCGCTTCCATTGCCGGAACCTTCTCAGGGCTTTCGGATGGTTCGTCGATCACGGTCGGCTCCAACAGCTACACGATCAACTACACGAGCACCGACGTCACCCTTACGGCCTCCGCCATCCCCGAGCCCGCCACCTACGCGGCGATCTTGGGTGGCCTCGCCTGGGTCGGCGCGGTTGTCCATCGCCGCCGTCGCACGCAGATCTGTTCATAATCCTAATCGCTGGAGCAGCTAAACCATCCTCCATCCTCAGGCAGCGCGAATCATCCCGCGCTGCCTTGTGCGTATGAGCGATAAGTTCACCAACGGAGCCGAGTGGCAGCGGATGCTGGAGCGGCTGCTTGGCCTGTGCGATTCGCTCGGCGAAGCGGCGGAGACGATCTCCTTTGTCTGGCAGCCGAGGTCGCTGGTGACTTGGTCGCAGGAGCAATCGTGGCAGGCATGGCGCCAGGAGGAGGTTCAGTATATCGAGGATATTCATGCGGCCGCACGGGAGCTGGTGCAGACCGACAAGCTGGTCGATCCCACCCCGGAAGTTCTGTATTTCTTGGGTGTGCGATTCCTGGCGGCCATTCGGCACCTAGAGTCGGTTTATGCACTGTCGATAGATAGGCCGGTGAGCCTGTTGCCTTTTCCTCCGGTCTCGGCGGACGCCTACGCCGAATGGCTGTTGACTGAGTGGGGCGACGATCATGCCGGCACGATCGCTTTTCCTGAGGGAGTTTGCGTGAGCAGGACTCCCGACCCCGAAGCATTAGCTTCCCGCCGCTAACCCCTCCGTCGGTCCCCCGCCGCAGCCTCTTTTGCGCGGCCAAAAAATCCCCAAACCATGTTTGTTGGCTTAAAAAAACGCCTCTCCGTTGGTCGTTATCGGGCGCGTTCCGATCGAAGTGGCTTCGCTTTGTTGATCACGATCACGCTGCTGGCGTTTCTCGTGCTGCTGCTCGTAGGCCTCGCCAGCTTGACCCGGGTGGAAACCCAAGTGGCGGGTAACAGCCAGCAACTCTCCCAAGCCCGCCAAAACGCGCTGATGGCGCTGAACATCGCCCTTGGTCAGTTGCAGAAATACGCCGGCCCGGATCAACGCGTGACGGCCACCGCGGATCTGGCGACCGGCACCGCTAACGATGGCAGCCCTATTGCCAATGGTGCCAGCCTCAGCACTACGGTCGGATCGACGAAATACTGGGACACTGGAACCACAAAAACCAGTAACGGCCTAAGCGTAGTCCAAGCCGGCACCCGTTATTGGACCGGCGTCTGGGGCAACGCGGATTGCTCCACCCCCGTCAAAAATAGTGGCAATATCTACGAAAAAACGCCCCGACCGGTGCTGCTCAGCTGGTTGGTGAGCGGCAACGAAAGCGCCACCTTTGCCGCCTATACGAGCACGAGTAATACGGCGCCCTACTATTCGTTCGGGCAGATCAAGACGGTAGGGGCTTTGATCGGCACCATGCCGTCGGGGACCGATTCTGTTTCGAGCAGTGCGGCGGTTTCACCGGTTCTGTCGTCCACCGGCACCAACGCCACCACCGCAACCACGGCACTTAAGCTTAATAATCAGGATGCCATCCTTCTCGTCGGCCCCGGCACTGCCGGAACGGCGGCCCATCCGACCACGGGTGAAGCCGCCATTGATCGCTATGTCGTGGCTCCCCTTGTCCCCTTAAACTCTTTGGTGCCTGGCCTGACTGGGTCCCAGCCCATCGGCCGCTATGCCTTTTGGGTCGGCGACGAAGGCGTGAAAGCCCGCATCAACCTCACCGATCGGTATTCAGACAAGGGCAACGCAACCACCCTGGACGAGGCCCGCTATCGCCTCATGACCCCGCCGCGCAGTGGTATGGAGGTCGTAGGCGATTTCTCCAACTCGACCTATGCCGCGCAAACGCAGGCGACCACCCTGAGCAAGAACACGGCCGATCGGATACTGGCGGTCCCGCAGGCTGCTCTTCTCGATAGCAACCACATCACCAGCGACACGCTGACACCGCGTTTTCATGACTTCACCACTGCGTCGGTCGGGATCGCGACCGACACCTACAGCGGCGGCCTGCGCCACGACCTGACCTACGAACTGGAAAAGTCCACCCTCGGCACTTGGACTGGCACCAACGGCCAAGCCGCGGGAGCAGGCCTGGGGATACTGCCTGATGTGGATAATTATAGTCCGCTTATGCAGACCCTCAGCACCGCAAATAAGCGCGTGCCACGCTGGGATATCCTACACTCCTTCTATAATCTACCTACCGCCGCCAACAATAGCCTCACTGGGGCGTCCGGTGATTATCTGGAGATCCGCCCCTCGACGGCCACCGACATGGGCATCCTGCCCGTGGTGGTAAAAATGCGCCTGGTGTTCGGTGCCGTCGCCAATGCCACGGCGACCGCGTCCACCGCAGTCACGCCGAGTCTGCCCGCCACTACCTACCGCATGCTGATCAGCCCGCTGGTTGTATTGGCCAATCCTTACACCGTGGCGCTGAAAGCATCCTCGGGCATTAATCTGAAGATCTATAACGACACCCGATTAACGGACGCCAACCAGTTCAGGTTCGGAAGTTCCAACGCCAAAAACAAGGTGTTCAGTGGTGGCGGCCCGCTGGATGGCACCATTCTCAAAATCCCCGCGTTCAACTTGGCCGCAGGTAAATCGGCTGTGTTTTATGTGAGCGGTGCGAAGGCCGTGCCGAGCGTAGGCACGAATATCAACATGACCCAGATGACGGGATCTCCGCCCAACGGGACCGGCTTCACCGATTACCTTTACCACGATTACGGCAGTTACTCCCAGTCCGGCGGCAGCGTTCAATTCCGTGCATGGGAAACGTATAATAACTCGAATGTCATCGTGGAATTCAACCTGGGCACTCCGGGCGCCAATCAGATCCTCCAAATGGTGGGCGGGGTGAACCCCAATCGAGCTTCCGGCTCATATCCCAGCCTTGGTCTTCCAACCAACGACGTCACCAAATGTAGCAACGAGGCTGTCTGCATGTATGAGTGGCGATACACCACGCCGGGCGACATCCAGCCCTATGCATCCACAGCGGTTGCTGGTGTGGTGCATACGACCGCTCGCGGCTTGGCCGATTTTAATCCCCGGGCGGGCTACTATCGCGTCAATAACAAGAACATCGGGGCTCCTCCGTATGTTCAGTTTTACGGGGCGGGCGGAAGCACCACTGCGGTCCTCACGGCATTTAAAACGAATCTGGTGACTCCTTATTGGGGACGCGCCACCACGACTGACAACAACAACACCGTCTCCTCAGCGCTCCTGTTCGACGTTCCGCGGAAAACATCCGCCTCGGCCATTCGCCTTGGTTCTTTGGGTGCCCTGCAACATGCCAATCTGGCGGCCGAGGACGTTCCCACTGCGGCCAACTTCCCGGGAGAATTTGGCGTGGCCGCCGCCTCCGTTTCCTACCTGCCGCCCAACCCGGGACACCAGCCCGCCTATATTTTGGGCAACTCGTATGCCAGCGTCTTGGTCGCTCGCGATAAAGTCAGAGAGAGCCGGGACGATCTGAGGGCCGGTGGCGGCCCCAGCCTCCCCGATGTTACCACATCCACCGCTTACTACGACATGAGCTACCTGCTCAATGCGACGGTCTGGGATGGTTACTTCTTTTCGTCCGTCATCCAGTCCACCTCCCCTTATACCACCGCAAACCCTCGCTACAGCCTCATCGATTCAGCCAGCCTCACGACTACGGATGTGAATGGCTCAAAAGTGGCCGGGCATCTCAACATCAACGGTGCTTTTAATATCAACTCTACGTCGGTGGACGCCTGGACGGCGTTCCTCGGCGGGATGAAGAACCTGCCGTCGATCCCTGGACTGGGCCCCTCCGCTTCCTCCAATTCTGCCACAGTCTATCCGCGCAGCCTTTGGCAAAACACCGCCGCGCAAACCACGCCGACCGGCACCGGCGACGATTCCTTCAGCGGTTATCATCAGCTCAGCGACGCCGATGTCAGCGCCCTCGCGAAAAAGATCGTCCAACAGGTGCGACTCCGCGGCCCGTTCGTCTCCTTGGGGCAATTCGTAAACCGTATTCTGGTCACGGCCAGTGCTGACGCCTCGGGCGGTCTGGGTCAGGCCGGAGCCTTGCAGAAGGCCATTGATAACGCCGAATTGAATGTGACCGACACCCCGTCGAAAGGATTTTCGGCTCTGAAGGCCACTGCGGACAAATCCAACATCCCCTCAGTGGACGACTCGTCCGCAGTGACCGACATGGACGGGCGCGGGGCCTTCTCCACGTTTAGTGATGGCGCAAAGGCCGGCGTTCCCACCCAGCTGCAGCGTTCGACGGGTATACCAGGGTGGCTCATGCAGGCCGATGTGTTGCAGGCCATCGGGCCGGTGATCTCAGCTCGGTCGGATACCTTCGTCATTCGCACCTACGGTGACGTCATGAATCCCGTCGTGGACACCACTACGCCGGTCGCCCGCGCTTGGTGCGAGGCGGTGGTGCAGCGCGTTCCCGACTATATGGACAGCTCGCAATCCGCGGACACCAACTTGTCCACGGCCGCAGCATCGGCGGCTACAACCACCAACCAGACATTTGGACGCCGATTCAAGGTCGTTTCCTTCCGCTGGCTGAGTGCAAACGACATCTGATCCCATGAAACTGCTTTTGCGCCTTTTCTTCACCCTGTTGGCCCTTGTCTTTTGGCTATCGGCTCCGGCGGCCAACGCTGAAGGCGCCCCCCAGCCGATGGTCTCCGTGAAGTTCACCGTGATCGGATGGAGCGGAGAGCCCTCCACTCCCGCCTATAAACAGGAGGGCAAGCTTCGGAGTCTCGAGATGCTTCCGTTCGTGCGTTCCAAGCCTTATGACTATAACGGCCCGGCGGAAATGGAGCTCTATTCCCCGGATGCCAAGGACGAGAAGGTGGGCACGGTGGTTTTCCCGGTCGGACCGAAGCGCTTCACCGTGCTAATCGGCGGTCAACCCGGCCACTACCAAACGCGTGTCATCGCGGACGATGAGACGACCTTTCCGATAGGGAGCGCGCGGGTTTTAAATCTCACGTCTACTCGCATGCTATTCCGTTACAATCAGGCCCATGCGATCACGATTGATGCTGGGAAGCACGCGATCCTGCGCCCTCGGGAGGATTTGCAGCTCGTCGCCGAAACGGCGTTTGAGCGGAACGGGAAATGGCGCCGCAGCAATGACGACTTCATCTACGTGCCGTCCGACGGGCAGACCTCGGTCTTCTACTTTGAAAACGACTCCAGCTATTTTAAGTCGATCGATGGAGGTTCCCGCGAGGTCCAGATGCTGATCCTCCTCGAAAAGCCGGCCCCCATGTAGCCGGGCGAGCGGACGCAAACAGCCTCCGACGTAACGCCCCAATCCCCACCCCCGTCATGATTGCCCGCCCCATGCATCGTCCGCGTCCCGGAGCGCTTTTTCTCCTCGGCTCCCTGCTCCTTGCCGCTGCGTCGATGCAGGCGCATCCGCTCACCTCGAACGCGACGATGTCGTATTCGTCGAGCCTGCCATCGGGCGGGGCTACGAGCATTTCCAACTGGAGCGGAGCGGCCTTTGACGCGGCGAACATCGGCGGCTCCGGAACCAACGCCGATGGCAGCCCCAACAATGGCACGGCCAACGACGCCTCGACTTACGTGGCCAACGGCCTGCCCGCCCAAGGCCAGGTGTTTACGACCGGCAGTAATGCCAACGGCTACGATGTGACCGGTTTCACGGTGCGGATGACCGGCTACACCAGCAACACGGCCACGAGTGCAAACTACACCTCGTGGGATCTCAACGCCTACAACGGTCCGATCATCGCGGAGATTGGGAAAGTGAGCGGGACGACGACGTATGCCACGATTTTTAAGGAGTATTATATCGCCGGTGGCGTCGGGAGTCCGGGAGCGGGAAGCAGCGCGAACGGGCCGGGAACCTACATCACGTTCAACCTGCCATCGCCCGTGCATCTGGAGCCGAACACGACCTACGGGTTCGACTTGGTAATTGGCGATGGCAGCAACTCCTTCGAGTGGCTGGGGACGAGCACGGATCCATATTCCGGAGGGACCGCCTACACGCGTAGTGGAGCTACGATTACGCCGCTCAGTGGAGACCGCGTGTTCATGGTGAATATGACGGCGTCGGCCGCAGCCTATACGCCGTTTGTGCATCCGGGCGCATTGCACACTCAGGCGGACTTCGACCGCATGACGACCAAGGTCGGCACGAGCACGGAGCCGTGGATTTCGGACTACACCACCTTGACCAACAGCCCGTATGCGCAGACCTCGTGGTCGCCCTACGACACGGACTACATCAACCGCGGTGGTTCGGCGGCGAATAACTACACGCGTTCGCAGCAGGACGCTCAGGCCATCTACGAGTTGGCGCTGCGCTGGAAGCTCACGGGCAACACCGCCTATGCCGATCGTGCGGTGGTGATCGCGAACGTCTGGTCCGGCCTGCTGGGCGTGACGGGCGATACCAATCAAGCGCTCGCGGGAGGCATCTGCGGTTACCTGTTCGGAACCGGCGGGGAACTGTTGAGCACCTACTCGGGTTGGGCGGCGGCGGACAAGCAGGCTTACAAGGACATGATGATGCGGGTGTTTTATCCCGCGAATTTCGGTTTTCTTTGGCTGCACTTCGGCACGCCGACGAGCAAAGGCGGCAACACGCATTACCGGTTGAACTGGGACGCGGCCAACATCGCATCGATGGCGGCGATCGGCATCCTGTGCGACAACAAGGCGGTCTATCAGCAGGCGTTGAACTTCTTCAAATACGGTCCGAGCAACGGGCGGGTGGAGCGCGCCGTCTGGTATATCCACCCCGACGGGATGGGCCAGACCGAGGAAATCGGACGCGACCAGCCGCACAACATGGACGGGTGGTATTCCTTTTCGCTGCTCTGCCAGATGGCGTGGAATCAGGGCGACGACCTTTTCGGCTACGACAACAATCGCGTGCTGCGGGCGTTCGAGATGAACGCGAAATACAACCTCGGATACGGCGTGTCCTGGGTTTACCACCGGAACACGGATTTGAGCTACACGGAGACCGTGGCCGACGGGAGCGCGTTTCTCCCGCTGTATGAGCTGGTTTACAACCACTACGCGAACGTGAAGGGCATCGATGCGCCTTACAGCAAACTGGCGATGGCCGCGCTGCGACCGGAGCCGCGACCGGACACGAGCATTCACCCTTCTCAAGTGGACTGGCTCGGGCTGGGCAGCCTGACGTTTGCGCGGGATGCCATCGCGACCGGGACGGCTCCGAGCGGGCTGGCGGCAAATTGGAGCAAGAACCAAGTCGGGCTCTATTGGTGGGGAACGGCCACAGCGACCGGCTACAACATCAAGCGCAGCACCACCAGCGGCGGTCCTTATACGACCCTGGCCACGACGGGGACGTTGAATCTCAACTACAGCGACACGAGCGTGGCCAATAGCGGCACCTACTACTATGTCGTTTCCGCCAACACGCCGTCGGGAGAAACGGCCAATAGCGCCGAGGTGATGGTGACGCATGCCCTGGTCTCACAATACACCTTCGAAAATACGTTCAATGACGTGATCGGAACGCGGCATGCCACCGCGATCGGCGGATCGACCGGGGCGACCGGTTTTGCGACGGGCAAGAGTGGGCAGGCAGCGAGTTTCGATGGAGTGGACGACTATGTGCAGCTCCCGGTTGGCAGCGGAAACTATCAGGACATCACGATCGCGGCGTGGGTGTATTGGAATGGCGGCAATGCCTGGCAGCGCGTCTTCGATTTCGGGAGCGAGATCGAGAAATACATGATGCTCACCGTGAAAGACGGCTCGGGCAAACTGGACTTTCAGATGACGACTTCGCGCGGCACCGATGGCACGCTGACGCTCGTCGGCCCGACGATGCCGACCGCCACCTGGACGCACGTCGCGATCACGCTCAATGGAGACACGGCGACGATGTATGTGAACGGACTCCCTGTCGCCTCCGCCACGGCGGACAAGGTGGACCCGCTCTTCGGCCAGCCCTTCTGCTATCTGGGAAAGAGCATGTGGAACGGCGATCCGCTCTTCAGCGGGCGGATCGACGATTTTCGCATCTATAACTATGCCCTTACCGGTTCCTCGGTTTATACGTTGTGGGGTGGGGGAGGGACGAACAGCGCGCCTGCGTTTACCAGCAATCCCATCACGAAACCCGGCGCCACCGAGGACACCGCCTACACCGGCTCGACTCTCGCCGGCGATGCCACGGATGCGAACGGCGGCACGCTCACCTTCGCAAAAGTCACCGGTCCCTCGTGGCTCACCATTGCGAGCACCGGTGCGCTCAGCGGCACGCCCACCAACAGCGATGTGGGCGTCAGCACTTTTGTCGTCCGCGTCACCGACTCCTCTGGTGCGACCGATGACGCGAACCTCACCATAACGGTCACCAATGTGAACGACGCGCCGACGTGGAACGCGAACCCCACCGCCAAGCTCTCCGTCACCCAAAACATCGCCTATAGCGGAACGCTGGCGAGCGACGCCTCCGATGTGGATGTCGGCGATACGATCTCCTTCAGCAAAGTCAGCGGCCCCTCCTGGTTGGCGGTTGCGTCCGACGGCACGCTCTCCGGCACGCCCACCTCGGCCAATGTCGGCGTGAACAGTTTCGTCGTGCGTGTGACCGACAGCCACGGTGCGTCCAACGACGCGACCCTCACGATCTCGGTCCTAGCGCCCGCCCTGCAAACTCGCCTCCTCCTTGACGGCTCCTCCTCTGACAGCTTGGGCGCAACCACCGCGACCCTGAGCGGCACCGCCTCGTATGGAGCCGGCGTGCTCAACCAAGCCCTCCTCCTCGACGGCACCACCAACTATCTCACGCTCGGCACGCTTTCCGGGATGGCATACAGCGATTTCACGGTCGCCACTTGGATTTATTGGAACGGCGGAAACGCCTGGCAGCGCATCTTCGATTTTGGCAACGGCACCGACGAATACATTTACCTTACGCCCTCCACGGGTTCGGCCATGCGTTTCCTCATCCGGGAAAACGGCGTGGATCAATACGTGGACACCGCTCCGATGCCCATGAACCAGTGGGTGCATGTCGCGGTTACCCTCAACGGCAGCACCGCCACGATCTACGTGAATGGCGTGGCCAAGGCGTCCAACACCGCCGTTACCAACGAACCGGCAAACATCGATTTCTCACTGAACTATATCGGTGGGAGCCATCTCTCATCCGATCCGCTTCTTAATGGGCGGATCGACGACTTCCGGCTCTACAACTACGCGCTCAGCGCCTCGGAAGTCGCCGCACTGTTGAGCGGCATTCCCGCGCTCACGCCGACAGGCCTCCTTGCCGTTCCCGCGTCCAGCAAAGTCACGCTGACCTGGAACACCAGCGCCACGGCGCAGAGCTACAGCGTCAAGCGCGGCACCACCAGCGGCGGGTCCTACACCACCATCGCCTCGGGTCTGACCGCCACCAGCTACACGGACACGACTAGCCTCTCCGTCGGCGTCACCTACTACTACGTCGTCTCGGCTACCAACTCCCTCGGGGAAAGCGCCGACTCCGATGAAGACAGTGTCGTCCTTTCCGATCTTATTGCCTACCTCAAGTTGAACGAGGCCTCCGGCACCACCGCCGCCGACTCCAGCGGCAATGGTTTCGACGCCACGCTCGTCAAGACCCCGACATGGACCTCCGGCCTCTATGGGAACGCGGTGAACCTGGCATCCGCGTCCAGCCAGTATTTGACGCTACCTTCCGGAGTGATGAACGGTCAGACCAACTTCACGATCAGCGCTTGGGTGAAACCGGCAACTTTCGCCACGTGGGCGCGTGTCTTCGACTTCGGCACAGGAACTACGAACTACATGTTCCTGACCACCCAATACACCAGCACCTCGCCAAACGGCGCCAAGCCGCGCTTTGCCATCCGCACCGCCTCCGTAAGCGAGCAGGGAATCAACAGCACCATCGCCCTCACCGCTGGCTCGTGGAACCACGTTGCCATCACGCTCTCCGGAAGCACAGCCACGCTGTATGTGAACGGCGCCGTCGCCGGAACGAACTCGGCGATGACGCTCACACCCTCGAGTCTCGGAGCCACCACGCTGAATTATATCGGAAAATCGCAATTCTCCGCCGACGCCTATCTGAACGGCGCGGTCGATGAGTTCCGCATCTACAACCGCGCGCTCACTGCGGCGGAAGTGCTCACCCAAGCCACTCCCGCCGTCACCGTTCCGGCCGGCCTGACCGCTGTTCCGAATGACGGCTACGTGGCCTTGAACTGGACTCAAACCGACGCGGCCACCTCCTACACCGTTAAACGCGCCACCGTCAGCGGCGGACCCTACACCACGGTCACAAACGGCTCGGCCGTGACCGCCACCACCTTCCTCGACACCGGCCTGACCAACGGCACCACTTATTATTACGTGGTCAGCGCCACCAACTGGCTCGGCTCAAGCGCCGACTCCTCAGAAGCGTTCGGCATTCCCTACGCGATTTCCTGGTTCGGCCAGGATATTGGCGCCGTGGCCGCCACGGGAAGCAGCAGCTACTCGACCGGAACCTACACGGTGATCGGTTCCGGGGCCGATATCTGGGGCACGGCGGACGAGTTTTATTTCCGCAGCATGCTGGTCGGTGGTGACTGCAGCATCACCGCTCGGGTGGTGAGCGTGCAAAACACCAACGTCTGGGCCAAAGCCGGCGTGATGATTCGGAGTTCGCTGGCGGCCAACGCTTCGAACGCCACCGTCTTGGTCGCCCCGACGACCGCTAACGGCGTCACATGGCAGACGCGGACGACCGACGGTGGAACCTCCGCCAGCACCAACACCACCGGCATTGCTCCCTCTTATTGGGTGCGATTGGTCCGAGCCGGCAGCACGCTCCAAGGCTACCGCTCGGCGGACGGAGCGACCTGGGTTTCCACCGGCAGCGCGACCATTGCCATGAACACCAATGTTTACATGGGACTGGCCGTGACCAGCCACGCCGACGGCACGCTCTGCACGGCGACCTTCGATAACGTCACTCTGGTCTGGCTCCCCGCCGCTCCCGCCGCCCTCACGGCTACCGCTGGCTACCAAACCGCGTCACTCAGCTGGACTGCTTCCGACGGTGCGACTTCCTACAACATCAAGCGCGCGCTCGTCAGCGGAGGACCTTACACCGTCGTGGCCACGGGGGTAAGTGCGCTCAGTTACGTGGACGCCAATCTCACGGGCGGCACGACTTACTATTATGTGGTCTCACCCGTGAACGCGGCCGGCGAAGGTGCCGATTCGCCGGAGGCATCCGTCACGCCCATGAGCCCCAGCCTGACCGTCACTTTCAACTCCGTCGCCGCGCAAGACGGCTATATTCGCGAGTCCAGTGAGACGAGCAACGTGGGAGGCACGATCACTTCAACCAGCCTCCGCATCGGCGACGACTCGTCGGACCGGCAATACAAGGCGATCCTTTCGTTTGATACCTCCTCTATTCCCGACGACGCGACCGTCATCTCGGCGACCCTGAAGATGCGGCGCTCAGGAGGCAGCGGAACCGATCCATTCACGACCCACGGGTCATGTTATGTTGATGTCAAATCGGGCAGCGGCTACTCCGCGAGCACCACCTTGGAAGCCGGGGATTTTCAAGCTGCGGCCGATGCCGCCGCTGTGGCGACGATGAGCGATGCCGCCTCCACGGGGGCTTGGTCCACCGGCACCCTGAACACGGCCGGCCGGGGATTGATCAACAAGACAGGCACCACGCAGCTTCGCGTTTACTTCTCTCTGGACGACAACGACGACCTCGGAAACGACTACGTGAGCTTCAACTCGGGCGAGGATTCCGCCAGCGGCTATGCGCCGGTGCTGGAGGTGATCTATACCCAGGATGCTCCGAGCACGCTGCCCAAGGTTCTCCTGCATTTCGATGAGACCAGCGGCACGACCGCCACGGATTCATCGGGTTATGGCTGGGCCGGAACTCTGGTGAACGGTCCCACGTGGACGACCGGTAAATTCGCCAGCGCCGTAAGCTTAGACGGCACTGATGATCACGTCACCTTGCCCGCCGGCGTCGTCAGCACGCTCAACGACTGCACGATCTCCGCTTGGGTGAAGCTGAACAGCGCGACTGCCTGGACGCGCATTTTCGATTTCGGCACCGGCACGTCGAATTACATGTTCCTGACGCCCACCAACGGCTCCGGCGTTCGCTTCGCGATTAAGACCACGCCTTCCGTTGAACAAGTGATCACGGGTAACGTCGCGATCTCCTCCGGCACCTGGACGCACGTGGCCGTGGTCCTCTCCGGCTCGACCGGGACTCTCTACGTCAACGGCGTGTCCGTGGGCACCAACACCGCGATGACGCTCAAGCCCTCCAGCCTCGGTGCCACGACGTTGAACTACCTCGGTAGGTCGCAGTTCTCCGCCGATCCGTATCTCAACGGCGCGATCGATGAGTTCCAGATCCACGGCTACGCGATGAGCGTCTCCGAGATCACCGCGCTCGCCACGCCGCCAGCGGCCCCCGCCGGGCTCACTGCCACCGCCGGCGACGCTCAAGTCGCGATTGTTTGGACTGCCGCGACGCGCGCCACCGGCTACAACCTCAAGCGCGCCACCACCAGCGGCGGCTCTTATACGACGGCGGCCTCCGGCGTGACGACGACTGCGTTCAGTGACTCCGGACTGACCAACGGCACGACCTATTATTACGTCGTCAGTGCGATCAACGCCATCGGCGAGAGCGCCAATTCCACGGAAACCAGCGCACGGCCGCTCTCCGCTGTGCAAACGTGGCGGCAAACCTATTTCGGCACGATCGACAATACTGGCACCGCCGCCGACACGTCTGACCCGGATGGCGATGGTTGGACCAACGCCCAGGAATTCATCACCGGCACCGATCCCACGAACGCCTCCAGCACGCTGAAAATCAGCCAGCTCCAAGTCGGTGTAAACGACATCGTCGTGAGTTTCCAAACCGTGCTCGGAAAGACCTACCGTATCGAACGCTCCGATACCCTAGCGACGGGCTCATGGACGACCGTGCAGGCGAACATTGCCGGCACCGGTAGCACGGTGCAGGTCACCGACGCCAATGGAGCGCTCCAGCCCAAGCGCTTCTACCGGCTCGTCGTGCCGTAGCGCCGCCCTGGGCCCCCGAGCCCTCCCACCTTTTTTCCGCAAACGGCCCCCGCTGTCTGCGGATTGCTTCCCCCTAACCCCCATACCCCCATGAATGCCTGCCCCACGCAAGGTTCGCGCCCCCGCGCGCGTTTCCTCCTCGGCGCCCTGCTCGCCTTGCTCTCTCCGCTAGCCTCCGCCGCCACGCTTACCTTCAGCACGTCCGCTCCGACTGGCGGTGCGGCTAGCACCTCCAACTGGACTGGCGCTACCTTCGACGCCGACAACGTTGGCGGCAGCGGCACCAATGCCAACGGCAGCCCCAACAACGGGTCGGCCAACGACGGCACCACCTACGTCGCCGCCGACCGCCCGGCCCAGGGACAGACCTTCACGACCGGCTCAAATGTCGGCGGCTACACCCTCAGCGCCATCACGGTGCGCATGCAGGGCTACACCAACAATACCGCCAGCGGCTCCAACATCGGCGGCTACGATCTCAACGACACCAGTTCCACTTTTCGTATCCGTGTCGGTCGCCTCAGCGGCACCACCTTCATTCCGCTCACTCAGGAAACCGCCGCCGCCGGCGGCACGGGAAATCCTGGTGCGGGCGCCACGGCCAACGGCCCCGGCACCTATCTCACCTTCACGCTCAAGGCGCCCATCGTCCTTGCGCCCAACACCACCTACGCCTTCGACCTCGGCACCTCTGCCGACCTCTTCGAGTGGCTCGGAATCCGCGACGCCGCCACCGGTGGCAACCCTTACGCGGGCGGCACCGCCTATACGTCCGGCGCCAGTGGAGTGGCCGCAGGCACGATTACCACCCAGGCCGGTGAACGCGTTTTCCAAGTTGATCTGACCACCTACACCGCGCCCGCCGCCGGCACCTTCGTTCACCCCGGCCTCCTGCACACCGCCGCCGATTTCGAGCGCATGCGCACCAAGGTGGCGCTCGGCCAGGAGCCGTGGGCGACTGCCTACGCGAACCTCGCCGCGAGCTGGATGGGCTCGCAGACCGCTTGGACTCCGCGTGCCCAGGCCACCATCATTCGCGGTGACACCAACAACACGACGCTCGTCGCCAACGACATCGTCGTCGCCTACGGCTCGATCCTGCGCTGGAAAATCTCCGGCGACATCGCCTACGCCGATAACGCGGTCAATATTTGTAACAAGTGGAGTTCGACCCTCACCGGTCTCGACGGCGACACTAACATCGCGCTGATCAGCCTTAACGCCTACCAGTTCGCCATCGTCGGCGAAATGCTGCGCACCTACCCCGGCTGGTCATCCACCGATTTCGCGGCCTTCCAGACGATGATGAAGGGCATCTTTTACCAGAACGCTAACAACTTCCTGACGACTCACTGGGGCACCTGTTACTCGCACTACTGGGCCAACTGGGACCTCGCCACGATCAACGCGATCTACGCCATCGGCGTGCTCTGCGATGACTCCACTCTCACCAACCAGGCACTCACTTATTTTTACGACGGCGTCGGGGCCGGCTGCATCGATCGCCTGGTGAATTTCCTCCACCCCGGCTATCTCGGCCAGGTCCAGGAAACCGGACGCGACCAAGGCCACTGCACCCTGGATATCTCGCTCATCGGACCCTTTTGCGAAATGGCCTGGGATCAAGGTATCGACCTCTACAGCTACAACAACAACCGCGTCCTCGCCGGCGCCGAATACGTCGCCAAATACAACCTTAACAGTGACGTCCCCTTCGCCGTTTACGGCAATTGCGAAGGATGGCGCATGACCGCGCCCTCCGACGCCAGTCGCGGCACCCAGCGCCCCGGCTGGGATCTGCTCTACAACCACTACGTCAACCGCAAGGGCCTCGCCGCTCCCTACACCAAGGCCTTCGCCGACCAGATGCGCCCCAGCGGTTACTACAACATGGACCAGCCGCCCTTTGACACGCTCACCGCCACGCTCGATCCCATCGCCACCGGCGCTAATCCCAGTGGGCTGACCTCCATCGTCACCGCGCAGCAGCCCGTCCTCTCCTGGTGGGGCTCCGCCTACGCCACGAGCTACAACGTCAAACGCGCCACCACCTCGGGCGGCAGCTACACGACCATCGCCACCGGTGTGACCACCAACACCTACACCGACACCTCGGTCGTCACCGGCACGACCTACTACTACGTCGTCTCCGCCACCACCGCCTCCGGTGAGACGGGTAACTCCAACGAGACCTCCGCCATCATCGGCACCTCACTGGTTGCCCGGTTGAAATTCGACGAGACCAGCGGCACCTCGGCCGCTGACTCCACCGGCAACGGCTGGACCGGCACCCTCGTCAACACCCCGACCTGGTCCACCGGCAACATTGGCAACGCCGTCTCCCTCGCCAGCGCCTCCAGCCAATACGTGACCCTCCCGTCCGGCGTGGTCTCCGACCTCTCCGACTTCAGCATCTCCACTTGGGTTTACCTGAACTCCGTGAGCACCTGGGCGCGCATTTTTGATTTCGGCACCGGCGCCGAACGCTATCTGTATCTCTGCCCCAAGGCCGGCTCCGGCAAGGTGCGCTTCGCCATCTCCAACTCCGGCAACTACGGAGAGGAAGGTATCGACGGCGATGCCGCCCTTCCTTCAGGGCAGTGGGTCCACGTGGCCGTCACCCTGAGCGGCACCACCGGATCCCTCTACGTCAACGGCCGGCTCGTCGGACAGACCACCGGCATGGCCTTCGCCCCCAAGCGCCTCCCATCGACCAGCCTCAACTACATCGGCAAGTCGCAGTTCTCCGATCCCTATCTCAATGGAAAGGTGGATGACTTCCGCATCTACCGCGGCGCGCTTACTCTCGCCGATGTCCAGACCCTCGCCGCCACCGGCATCGCCCACCTGAAGTTCGACGAAACCACCGGCACCACCGCCATCGACTCCACCCGAAACGGCTGGACCGGCACCCTCGTCAACGGACCGACCTGGACCACCGGCACTCTTGCCAATGCGGTCTCCTTCGACGGTTCCAACGACTACGTGACCCTCCCTGCGGGCGTCGTGAACGGGCTCACCACCTGCACGCTCACCAGTTGGGTTTATCTCAACTCCGTCACCGCGTGGACCCGCGTCTTTGACTTCGGCACCGGCACGACGAACTACATGTTCCTCACACCGAAGAACGGCTCCCCCAATAAGGTGCGCTTCGCCATCCGCACGGCGTCCACCTCCGAGCAGGTCATCGACAGCACTTCGGCAATCACCGCCGCCGGCTGGCACCACGTCGCCGTGACCCTCAACGGCGCCACCGGCACGCTCTATGTGGACGGCGCGCAAGCAGGGCAGAACACTGCAATGACGCTCAACCCGTCCTCGCTCGGCTCGACCACCCTGAACTACCTCGGGAAGTCCCAGTTCTCCGCCGATCCCTACCTCAATGGCAAAGTGGACGACTTCCACATCTACGGCACCGTCCTCACCGCCGCTCAGATCTCCAGCCTCTACGCCGGGCTCGCCAATCCTACGGTGACGGTCACCGCCGGCGACACTCAGAACGCTCTCAGCTGGACCGCCGTCACCAACGCCACCACCTACCTCGTCATGCGCTCCACTGTTTCCGGCGGCCCTTACACCGTCGTCGCCAGCGGCCTCACCGGCACGAGCTACACCGACACCGGTCTGACCAACGGCGTCACGTATTACTACGTCGTCATCGCGCAAAACTCCTTCGCCCAAAGCTCCGGCTCGACCCAGACGAGCGGCTACCCCGTGCCGCCCGTCCCCGCCGCACCCACTGGCCTAGGAGGCATCGGCTGGAACGGCGCGGTGGATCTCAGTTGGACAGCCTCCAGCACCGCGACCGCCTACAACGTCAAACGCGCCACCACCTCCGGCGGCAGCTACACCACGCTCGCCAGCGGTGTGACGACGACCACCTACTCCGACACCACCGCGGTGGACGGCACCACCTACTACTACGTCGTCTCCGGCACCAACCTCGGTGGCGAAAGTTCGAATTCCGCCGAAGCCTCCGTGATCTTCACCCAGCCGAAAGCCTGGCTGAAGTTCGACGAGACCAGTGGCACCTCCGCGGCCGACGCGTCGGGCAACAGTTGGACCGGCACCCTCGTCAACGGCCCGACATGGAGCGCCGGCCGCAGCAACAACACCGTCGATCTGGACGGCTCCAACGACTACGTGACCCTGCCATCCGGCGTGGTGAACGGCCTCACCACGTGCACGCTCATGGCTTGGGTGGACCTGGACGCGATTGCGAACTGGGCGCGCGTCTTCGATTTCGGCACGGGCACGACCAACTACATGTTCCTCACCGTGAAAAACGGCTCCGCCGGCAAGGTGCGCTTTGCCATTCGCACCGCATCGGTGCCCGAGCAGGTCATTGATGGCACAGCGTTGCCCATCGGCGGTTGGCATCATGTGGCCATTACGCTCAATGGCGCAACCGGCACGCTCTATTTGGATGGCGTGCAGGCGGGCCAGAACACCGTGATGACGCTTACGCCTTCGAGCCTTGGAAACACCACGCTCAACTATATCGGCAAGTCGCAGTTCAGCGCCGATCCGTATCTGACGGGCCGTGTGGACGAGTTCCGCATCTATAGCCGCGTCCTGAGTGCCACGGAGATCGCCTCGCTCATTGCGACCAGTCCGGCCGGCTTGGTTTCCGCGCCCGCCACGCTCACCGCGACCGCCGGCACCACCCAGGTGGCGCTGAGCTGGGGATCGGTATCCACCGCCACGAGCTATGACGTGATGCGCGCGACCGCCAGCGGCGGCCTCTACACGGCCGTGACCACTGGACTCAC
Source organism: uncultured Opitutaceae bacterium (assembly GCA_967755175.1). Lineage (GTDB taxonomy): Bacteria > Verrucomicrobiota > Verrucomicrobiia > Opitutales > Opitutaceae > Rariglobus. Next base: position 25,708 of record CBRAFO010000007.1, read on the forward strand.
GACCACGAGTTATACCGACACCGGGCTCACCACCGGCACGACCTACTACTACGTGATCATTGCGCGCAGCTCGACCAGTGAGAGCCCCAACTCTCCCGTCGCTTCCGCCACCGCGCAGTAAATACGCGCAGCCCGCCACTCGACTCCGTGTGGCGGGCTTTTTTCGTCAAAGTGTCACCGGCGCCCCCCGCCGGCGAACCAGCGGCTCATGATCGCCCACCGACAAACATCATCGGTGACGAGATCGGCGCCCCGCCCGTCCGGGCCGGTGGTTGCCTCTCAGTTTCATTCCTGAAAGATCATGAAAACTAACAAAACACGGCCAGTCCCCATGAATCGCCGCCTCCATGGATCGCCGTCCTCCCGACCAAGGCGGGGGGGATCGGGTAGGGCGCGGACTCCGCTCCGCGCCTTCCCTCATTCCTCACCGCCACGGCCCGACTACTGCTGCCCTGTTGCCAACCTCGTCCAAGCCGTTCAACTTCTCTCCATGCCCATCACACTCGACGCAATTGTTGAAGAGACCCGTCAATGGCCCGACGACGTGGTGGCTGAATTGATCGACCGCATCGTGATCGCCAAACACGGAGGTATTGACGCCCAGCATGCCGAATCATGGGCCAAGATCGCCCAATCCCGCCTAGCCGAAGCCGAGCGTGATCCCTCGGTGCTGGTGCCCGGAGACGTGGTGAGCGCCCGCATCCGCAAGATTGTCGGACTGTGAAACCGCACCACCTCCACCGTGAAGCCGAGGAGGAATATGTGGTTGCCGCTGAACACTACGCGCGCATCAGCCCGGCGCTGGGTATTCGTTTTTACGAAGAAATCGAACGCCTGATCGCGGAAGTGCGTGCACGTCCGACCCTCTATCGCAGGCATATCGGCGACATCCGACGCCACTTTTCGACAGCATTTCCTTATGGGGTGCTCTATCACAACCGGCCGGATCACGTTTGGATTCTCGCCGTGATTCCGATGCGTCGTGCGCCTGATTATTGGCTACACCGCCTGTAGACTGGGTTACGTAATTTTCAGGCGATGCGGATTTCTTCGTGGCACCTCCGTCCCCATCTTCCGGCAACTGCCTGCTGGGTGGAGATGCATGACGTCTTCGGCTTGGCCTCATGGATCGCCGAGGTTATGCACAGGGACTCAGCCGCTGGTTTTCTGCGGCAGAGTTTTCCCATCCACCCAACGCCCTTCGACCAGGAGGTCGCGGCAGATCTGGGGGATACCACAATCGTTGTCGTTGATGAGTGAGATGGCGGCGAGCATCGCGGTCCGCCCAATTTCCTTCGGGTTCTGGTCAATCCCCGCGTCGATCGGCGTGTCGAGCACGGTGGTCGTCGCCAGACCGATGTCCTCCGGCACCCGGTATCCGGCCACCGCGATCATTTGCTCCAAACATCCCACTTCCGTGAGGATCGCGTCGGGCTTCGTTTTTTTGAGCCAGGCGGTGAACTTCGTCTGGTGTGCTTCGATCCCCGGCCGCTCGATAAAGAAGGGAGGCACTTGCTCCTTCGCGGGAACGTCTTTTTGGGCCCACTGAAACCCGGCACCGAACATAATGGCCTGCGCGCCTCCGCCGACGAACGCGATCCGTCGGTAGCCCAGTTGCCTCATTCGCGTGAAAGCGGTGACTCCGTTGATCGCCTGCGCGCTGCCCACCAGATGGAAGCGAACGTCGTCAACCCGTCCGCCAAACCCGACCACGGAGAAGCGTTTCCAGTTAAAATTCTGCCAATCGATGGGGAAGGAGCGATGGGGCGCGATGAGTATGCCTTGGATGTTTCGAGTCAGTAGAATCTCCTCCAAGCGTGGCAGCGTCATCGCCCCGCCGAGCACGAACTCTTCGAGCCGGTAGCCATACTCCTCCGCACAGGCCGCGGCCCCGAGCCAGTAGTGATCAAACTCGATCCATGCACGCAGCTTTTTTGGCTCGGGCCATACATTGAGCCACGCGATCACCGCATGCTTCGACCGGGGCGACTTCCGTTTTCGATACTGCGAAAGCGCGGATAACATGGGGTCCGGCTGATAACCCATCTCGGCAGCCTTTCGCAGGACCTCGTCGCGGCGCACCTTCGGGATACTCGGGTCATGTTTCAACGCCATCGTCACGGTCGAGCGCGCCAAGCCGAGTGCGCGGGCCAGATCTTTTTGGGTAACACGCTTTTCCATGATCAATCCTTTCTCGGAGCACAATCGATGGGTGGCAATCGTTCACTGACCTGAGTCAGTAGCGCCGCATTTGAACCCCCGTTTGATTTAGGAAGAATGCTCCCACCCCTGAGGTTGGGCCCTCTCTCCGTCGCCCAAACCCCGCCCCATTGTCCCTGCCTTCACCCTCCGATCGAGACATTCCCGCATTCCCATGAAGCTTCCTTCTCCCATTCTCTTCGTCTCCTCGTTGCTCGCTTTCGGGTTGTCGGGGCTTCACGCGCAACCAACCACCGTGACCGTGCAAGCCGGCGCCCCCGGCAAGCCCATCAGTCCCGATCTCGTCGGCATCTTCTTTGAAGATCTCAACTATGCCGCCGACGGTGGCCTCTACGCCGAACTGATTCAGAATCGCTCCTTTGATTACTCGTCCCCCGACCACAAGGACTGGACCTCCCTGACCGCGTGGCAACTCGCCCAGCGCGAAGGCGGCCAAGGCTCGGTTACCATCGAAACCGAGTCGCCCCTCAACGCGCAAAACCCGACCTATGCCGTGCTCTCCGTCGCTGCCGCCGGTCGCGGTGTCGGTCTGATCAACGAGGGTTTCGACGGCATCCCCGTGAAAGCCGGTGAGACTTACAACGTCTCGCTGTTCGCCCGCAAACTCACCGGCTCGGCCGCCCCGCTCAGTGTTCGCCTCGAAAGCAAAACCGGCGCGCTCCTGGCCGAAGCAACCCTTCCGGCGCCGACCACCGATTGGAAACAAGTCTCCACCACCCTCAAGCCCGCGACCACCAACGCCGACGCCCGCCTCGTCGTGCTGGCCACCGGACCAGGGAAACTCGCGCTCGACATGGTTTCGCTCTTCCCCGCGAAAACCTTCCACAGCCGTTCCAACGGACTCCGCGCCGACCTCGCTCAAGTGGTCGCCGACTTGCACCCGAAGTTCATGCGCTTCCCCGGCGGCTGCCTCGTCCACGGCGATGGACTCGACAACATCTACAATTGGAAAAATACCATCGGCCCCGTCGAACAACGCAAAGGCCAGTCCAACATCTGGCGCTACCACCAGACCGTCGGCCTCGGCTACTTTGAGTATTTCCAGTTCTGCGAAGACATCGGAGCCAAGCCACTCCCCGTCGTAGCCGCCGGCGTCTGCTGCCAGAACTCCAACCACACTCGCGGCACCGGGCAGCAGGGGCTGCCGCTCGACGCGATGCCCGCCTATATCCAGGACGTGCTCGACCTGATCGAGTTTGCCAACGGCCCCGCCTCGTCCACCTGGGGCGCCAAGCGTGCCGCCGCCGGCCATCCCGAGCCGTTCCACCTGAAATACCTCGGCGTCGGCAATGAGGACCACATCACACCGGTCTTCAAAGAACGGTTCCACCTGATCTACGACGCCGTGAAGGCGAAGCACCCCGAGATCACCGTCATCGGCACGGTCGGCCCGGCCTCAGACGGCGATGATTTCGTCAACGGCTGCAAAATAGCCGACGAGCTCCGCGTCCCCATAGTGGATGAACATTACTACAAGCGCCCGCAGTGGTTCTGGGACAATCTCACTCGCTACGACACCTACGACCGCACCAAGTCCAAAGTCTATCTCGGCGAATACGCCGCCCACGACGACAAGCGCCGCAGCACCCTGCGCTCCGCCCTCGCCGAGGCCGCCTACCTCACTAGCCTTGAGCGAAACGGCGACGTCGTCCCCTTCGCCTCCTACGCGCCCCTGATCGCGCGCAAAGGCCACACCCAGTGGAGCCCCGACATGATCTATTTCACCGGCACGGAGGTTTTTCTCACGATTAACTACCATGTGCAGCAGTTGTTCAGCGTGAACAGCGGCGACGCCTGGCTGACGACCACCCTGAGCCAGCCTGCGACGCCATCGCGTTTCGCCGCTTCCGCCGTGCGGGACAGCCAGACCGGCGACCTCATCCTGAAATTCGTTAACGGCGACAACGCCGCCCGCCCGCTGCACATCGATCTCGTCGGCGCGAAAAAACTCACCGCCACCGCCGTGAAGACGGTCCTTGCGGCCTCCGACGTGGATACGATCGACGCAGAGGCCGTGCAGCCGAAGACCTCGCCGATCACCATCGCTCCGACGTTCGACTACGAGGCCCCGGCAAACTCCCTCACCGTGATCCGCATCCACACCCGTTGATGGATTTCATACCCGTCCGTCCACGCACCCGAACAATGATCCGCCACGCCCTCCTCCTCAGCGCCACCCTCCTCATGACGACTGGACTCTCCTCCCTTCACGCGACCGCGCCCACAGCCGCAGCCGCGCCCGCAGAGTTCACGCCATCGAACTCCCGCCCCACCGTCATCCTTCGCGGCGACTACGCCGACCCCACGATCCTGCGAGACGGTGACGATTATTACCTGACGCATTCGCCGTTCCTCTACGCGCCAGGTTTCCTCATCTGGCACTCGAAGGACCTCGTGCATTGGAAACCCGTCTGCCGCGCCATGACCAAGGTCGTCGGTTCGGCCATGGCGCCCGACCTCGTTAAATTCAAAGACAAATTCTACATCTACTTCCCCGCCGCCCAACGCAACTGGGTGATCTGGGCCAAAGACATTTGCGGTCCGTGGAGCGACCCCGTCCGCCTCGACGTCAACTACATCGACCCCGGCCACGTCGTGGACGAGAAGGGCCAGCGCTGGCTCTTCCTCTCCGAGGGCTATCGCGTCCGCCTCTCCGACGACGGTCTCGCGGTGGTCGGACAAAAAGAAAAGATCTATTCCGGCTGGGACTACCCGGCCACCTGGAAGACCGAAGGCAAGTTCCTCGAATCCCCCAAACTCATTCGCAAGGACGGCTGGTTCCACATGATCTCGGCCGAAGGGGGCACCGCCGGTCCCGCCACCAGCCACATGGTGATCACCGCCCGGTCCAAGAGCCTCGACGGCCCTTGGGAAAACTCGCCGCACAATCCCATCGTTCACACGTGGAGCGCCGACGAACCCTGGTGGTCGAAAGGCCACGGCACCCTCATCGACGACGGCCATGACCATTGGTGGATCGTTTACCACGCCTACGAAAACGGCGCCTATCCGCTCGGCCGCCAGACCCTCATCGAACCCGTTCAATGGACGTCCGACGGCTGGATCGACGCCGCGCCCAACGCGCCTCGCCTGCCGGAGGCCGTCCAAGACATGCCGCTATCCGACGACTTCGCCGGCCCCGCCCTCGGCCTGCAATGGACCACGTGGCGCGACTACAATCCTGCAGACATCACCCTCAAAAGTAACAGCCTCTATCTCCGCGCCAAAGGCACCACGCCCGCCGACGCCCGCCTGCTGCTCACCACCGCCACGGACTCCGCCTACACGATCCAGACCGAAGTCACCGTCGCCCCCGGAAGCACCGGAGGACTCATTCTCTTCTACAGCGAAAAAGCCTTCGTGGGCATCACCTCCGATGGCCACGGCTTCACCGTCCACGAAGACGCCAAGCGCACCAGCCGCCACGATGGCTCTCCGGGCAACCACTGGTTCCTGAAAATCGTCAATGACGGCAAAACCTGCGCCCTGCTCGCCAGCCGCGACGGCAAAGCCTGGGAGACCATCCAGTCCGGCATCGACGTCTCCAACCTGCACCACAACCGCTTCAAAGGTTTCTTCGCCCTGCGCCCCGGCTTGATGGCCGCCGGCACCGGCGATGTCCGCTTCGACCGCTTCAGCTATAACCCGCTATGATTTCGAAAATTCACTCCATCATTTTTTCGGCGCTCTGCGTCGTCCTCCTAATAAACGCCGTCCGGGCGGAAGACGCGCGTCCTTTCTCGAATCCCACTCGCATCCGCTATGACGCGCAGTGTCTGATGATCGAAGGAAAGGACACCTTCATCTACAGCGGAGCCTTCCATTACTTCCGATGCCCGAAGGAACTCTGGCGGGACCGTTTTCAAAAAATAAAGGACGCCGGATTCAATACGGTTGAAACCTACACCCCATGGAACTGGCACGAATTCGAGATGCCCGATTCTCCTGAAGATTTTTCCAAAGTCACCGGCCTGCAGGATCTCGACGATTGGCTAACGATGGCCGAGCAGTTCGGCCTTTATGTTATTGTTCGGCCCGGCCCCTACATTTGTGCGGAGTGGGACAACGGTGGATTCCCCCTGTGGCTAAGCGCCCTTAAATCGCCGGGATCGTTGCGCTCGGACGATCCGGTTTTTCTCCGTTGGACCAAGCACTGGTATGACGCGATATGCCCGATCATCGCCAAACACCAGATCACGCGCCAGGCGTCAGGCCGCCCCGGCGTGATTTTTGTGCAATTGGAAAATGAATACGATTCGGCGAAATTTTCCGATCAAATCAAAATCAACCAGCTCAAGGCCCTCGCCGGTTTTGCACGGGCCGACGGCATCGACGTCCCCTTCATCACCTGCTGGACCAAACAAGTGCGAGGCTCCGCCGATCCCGTGCTTCGGCAGATGTTCGATTCCTGTAATTTTTATCCGCGCTGGAACGTTTACGGACAGCTCAAGACGGGCATTGAGAAGTTGCGCCAGGAACAGCCCGACGCGCCCCTTGCCACGACCGAATTGCAGGGCGGCTGGCTTTCCGTGGTCGGGGGCAAGCTGAGCGAACGCCAGGACGGCCTGACGGCCGCACAAATCCAAAACATCACGCTCTTTGCGTGGCAGCAGGGAAATACGATCACCAACTATTACATGCTGTTTGGCGGCACCAACTTTGACGACTGGGGCGGACGCAGTATCACGACCACCTACGACTACGGTGCTCCCATTCGTGAAAACGGAGGCGTGGGCGACCGGTATCAACGTGTCTGGGCGCTTGGCCAGATGATCCGTGAACACGGTTCTAAACTCGCCCGCGCCCGCCCGGTGCAAATCCAGGCGAAAGCCACGGACAGTGACGTCCAAATTGCCGAGCGTCGCGCCAGCGATGGCAGCCGCTATATTTTCGTGCGCACGGACGATCATAAAAATCATCATAGTGGCGTCGTGCACGTGAGCGAGGAAGGCGGGGAGACCTTCTCGTTCGACTATAAGCTCGAACCGTTCGGTTCGCTTGTGCTTTGGCTTCCGCCCGGCGTGACCGACGCCCGCCAAGGCGAATGGCTGCCAAAACCAGCGCCGGAAATCAAACGACCCAACGGCCTGCCCGCGCCTGTGCAGTTGCGCGAAGCACAGCGGCTCACGGATCCGTTGCCGTCCACTTGGACGCCGCTCGCGCCCAATGAACCGATCGAGGCGCACGGCGTGTTTAACAGCCATTCTGTTTATTACAAAATATCCGCCGATCCCGGTGCGACCGTGAGCATCAAGGTGCTGCCGGGCGATGCCCTCATCGGCAGCGAAGGCGGAGACCTGCTGCCCGCGGTTGTGGGGAAGAACAACGGCCATTTTGCTTTCACGCTGCCCCCCGGCAAACAGGAGCTGATCGTGCTCCATGAAAAGCTTGGCCATCGGAACGGACCCACAAACATGGAAAAAGGAGGCAGCTACGGTCTTCACTCCATCGAAGGTGCGCGTGCCGGTGAGCCAATCCGCTTTGCAACAGGAGGAGCGCTGGGCGTCGAACGAGAGGTCGGCGAAGCTCTTTCGCGTGAGAGCGGCAAAGTCGGCGCTGGCTGGGAATCTGTGCCCATTGACCCAAACGCGGCGCCGGCTCCCAGCGCGTTGCTGACGTGGTATCGGATGCAGTTTACATTACCCGCGCAAGAACCCGGCGTGTGGGTGCCTTGGCACTTGCACCTGGAGGCGGAAGGCAACGGCTTTGTCTATGTGAACGGCCGCTGCATCGGCCGCTACTGGCAGGTCGGTCCACAGCGTGATTTTTATATTCCGGAAACCTGGCTGAACTTTGGCCCCGGCAAGACCAACATCGTCACGCTGAATCTGCGTCCACGCGACAAAGGCGTCGCGGTCAAAGCCGTGCAGATCGTTCCGGATGCGTCTTACGCGGAGTTCCGCTGATCCCTCCGCACCTGCTCTACCGCACCTCTGGCCGCAATCTGCCGCCAACTCGATCACCCCCTCTTGCCCATTTCAATGAAACACATCCTCGGCCTTGTCCCTCTTCTGGCCCTCTATCTGACCTCCGCACTTATGGCGTCCGCCCACGTGCCCAAGGAATCCGAACTCGGGGCCTACCTGCTCGTTTATTTCCATGACGAGACCCACAGCCTGCACATGGCGCTCAGTTCCGACGGTTATAGCTTCACCGCGCTGAACGACGACAAACCCATCCTCGACGGCAAGGAGATCGCCGAGCAGAAGGGCATTCGCGATCCCCACATCATGCGAGGCCCCGACAGCGCCTTCTATCTCGCGATGACCGACCTGCACCTCTTCGCGCAAAAGGAAGGCATGCGCTCCACCCTATGGGAACGCGACAAGAGCTACGGCTGGGGCAACAACCGTGGCCTCGTCTTCATGAAGTCAACGGATCTAATCAACTGGTCGCGCTCGAACGTCCGCGTCGATAAGGCCTTCCCCGGTCTCGCCGAGATCGGCTGCGCCTGGGCGCCCGAAACCGTTTACGACGCGCAGCAGAAAAAGCTGATGGTTCATTTCACGATGCGCTTCGGCAACGGCCGCAACCGACTCTACTACTCCTACGTGGACGACGCGTTCACGAAGCTCGAGACCGAGCCCAAGCTGCTGTTCGAGTATCCCAAAGACATCTCCTACATCGACGGCGACATCACCCAAGTCGGCGACAAGTTCCACCTCTTCTACGTCCCTCACGACGGCACGCCCGGCATTAAGCAAGCCGTCTCCGAGTGGCTCACGTCGGGCTACGTTTATAATCCCGCCCCGTGCGATCCCGAGCCCAAGGCCTGCGAGGCACCCAACGTCTGGAAGCGCATCGGTCAGAACAAATGGGTGCTCATGTATGACATCTACGGCATCGAACCGCACAACTTCGGCTTCAGCGAAACGACCGACTTCAAAACCTTCACCAACATCGGCCACTTCAACGAGGGCGTCATGAAGACGGTCAACTTCACCACCGCGCCCAAGCATGGCGCCGTCATCGCGCTCACCCCCGCCGAGGCCCGCAAACTCGCCGACCACTGGAAGCTCACGTCCTACTAGCGCCCATGAACTACGTCGTGCCTTTGAAACACACCGGGAAAACCTTCGCGTTTGCCGCGATTGCGAGCCTCGCGACGCGGCTGCTCCTGCTCTCGCCGGCCATCGGTGCGCCCACGATCGTGAACGTGGATGGCAACGGCCCGTCCCGAGCCTTCTACGGCATCGGCCTGGTGAATTCCAGCGGCACGTCGAAACTGCTCCAGGATTATCCCGCCGACCAGCAAAGCGACATCCTCGATCTTTTGTTTAAGCCCAAATTCGGAGCCAGTTTGCAGCTGGTGAAAAACGAAATCGGGGCGGACAGCAATTCGTCCAGCGGCACCGAGCCCTCCCACTGGCGGAATCCGTCCGACACGCCCGCCGCGCGGGGGGTCAACTTCTGGATAGCCCGCCAAGCCAAAGCGAGAAACCCCGCCATGCAGTTCGCAGCGTTGCGCTGGGCGACTCCCGCCTGGGTCAAGGATGACGCAGCCAAGAGCAAGTATCTGACCTCGTTTCTCGATCTGATGTCGGCCAACGGAACCCCCGTGGATTTCATCGGACCCGGCATCAATGAAGACGACTACACGGCGCCGCTGGGGACCTTCATCAAAAACACCTTCAAGCCGGCCCTCGATGCGGGAGGTTACACGTCGAAGATCGTCATCGCGGATGACGTTAAGAAGCTGTGGGGCCCCGCACCGGCGGTGAACGAGGACCCGGCGCTAAAGGCTGCCATTTTCGCCCTGTCCGCGCACTACACCGACACAAGCAGCGAGGCCGCAAAAAGCTCCGGCATCCCTCTTTTCAACGCCGAAAGCGACACCGGCATGATGGACTGGACCCGAGGCATCTGGGTTGCCCGGCGCATCGCCACCGCCCTGTCCACCGGCAAACAATCCATGTGGCTCTTTCAGCCGGCGTTGGACTGCGTGTATGAAAACATCCGGTTTCAGCGCAAAGGCATCCTCACCGCGAATGCTCCCTGGTCCGGCCACTACGAGGTTCATCCGGACGTGTGGCTCACCGCCCAGTTCACGCAATTCACGGACGTCGGTTGGCGCATCTTGGACACCGGCTCCGGCGCCAGCGATGGCAACAACGCCTACGTCACGTTCAAAGACCCGCGCTCCGGCGCTTACAGCATCGTCATCGTCAATGGCGGCTCCCGCGACGCGGCCTACACTTTCAACACCGCGAATGTGTCGGACGCCGCGCTCCACGTCTGGACCACCGACGAGCAGGCGCAGTTTGTGCAAAAGCCCTCCATCACCCCGCGGCAACGCACGTTCAACGTCACGGTGCCCGCCCGATCCGTTTACTCGCTGACCACCACGGAAGGGCAGCAAAAGGGGCAACCCGCCCGCGCCATTCCCGCACCCAAACACCTCGCGTTGCCCTACACCGATGACTTTTCCACCGGCTATGTGGACGGCGACCAGCCGAGATATTTTCACGACCAGAACGGAGCATTCGAAATCGTTGACGACAGCGCAGGCGGCCGGGTGTTGAAACAGGTGATCACGACCCTGCCGAGCGGTTGGTGGAAGGGAAACAACCAGCCGCCGTTCACGGTCATGGGCGGACTGGAGTTCGCCAATTACTCGGTGGGCACCGACGTGAAAATCCCCGACGCCTCCGCATCTGCGGGCGTGGCCGCGCGCGTCAGCCAGATCGACCCGATGGGCACCGCCCGCACGCAGCCCGAGGGGTATTTACTCTGGCTCGACGGCTCGGGTCGTTGGGTCCTGCAAAGATCAACCGACGCCACCGTCACGGTCCTGTCCTCCGGCGCGCTCGCCGGTTACGACAACAGCCGCTGGTATCACCTCAAGCTCGTCGTTAATGGCCAGACCATCGCAGGCCACATCGACGGCGCACAGCTGGCGTCGGTCACCGACGACACGTTCTCCTCGGGAAACATCGCCCTGGTGACCGATACCACCGACAAAAACGCGTGGCCGAACGTCCTGTTTAAAAACCTCCGCATCGAGGCGACCGACCCCGCGACCCCGGCCTTTGTGGAGCAGAGGGACGACGAAGACCGCTCGGTCTTCTCGTATTCCAAGGAGGGCTGGAAACATGCCGGTGGCATCAACGCCAGCCAAACCAACTTCAAGAGAACCCGCAGCATTGCGGAGAAAGCCGGAGCGACCTTGGAGTTTTCCTTCAGCGGCCCCCAAGTGAGCCTCGTCGGCGTGAAGAACAAGGGCGGCGGAAAAGCCGACGTGTATATCGATGATGTTCGGCACGCCACGATCGATACCGCTTCGCCTGTGGCCCAAAACAGGACCGCGCTGTTCAGCGCTTACGGACTGAAGCCGGGCCGTCATACATTCCGCCTCGTCGTCAACTCAGGCCCCCTCACGGTCGATCTGGCCGAAGCCCAAGGATTCAACCGCTAAATCGCTCGCATGAGCATCCGGCCGGAGCCTCAGGTCGTTCTGATTCCGCACCCAATAATCCCGCCATCAAACTCGGCGTGGCGATCAACCACGCCGGCTTTTTTTCGCGCAACTGAGCCTCACTGCCTGGCAATACCGCTTTCGAAATGCCCCCCACCCGAAAACGCTTGGTCGAAAAATCGCGCACTCCCTGGTTTGCATTATTCATGTATGCGACCTTCGCGTTGGCCGCGCTGGCCTGCGTGGGCTTCGTCGCCGCCACGATCTATTTCAAGGAGCCGCCCCAGCAAGTGTGGGCGAGAATCGTGACAACGTTCGAAACCTTGATCGCCGGTGAATCTCCGGTTGCCGCTCCGGCGGTTCCGCCTCCTACGCCGTCCGACCTCGCGCCGGAGTCTGATCCCGAATTCGTGTCCATGCCGGAGCCCGAACCGATGCCGGAGCCCGTGCCGGAATCTCCGCCGGTGGAAGCCCCGTCCGAGAAGCCGGTCGCCGCCGTCGATGCATTGGTGTGGCTTGCGCAAAACCGGCATCGCTGGCCTCGCGAGATCGCGCTGCTGGAGCCGGCCGAGTTTACGATTCTTGATGCGGGCCAAGTCGTCGGCTCGACGACGGTCCCCGCCGGCAGGCGTGTGCGTCTGCTCGCGATCGACTCAGGCATCATCACGATCGGGCAGGGGACGTTGTCACGACGCGTGCTGGTGGAAACCACCGATCTGCGCCAGCGAGCCGAGGCCATCATGGCGGCGCCTGCGCCCCAACTTTACTCGATTGCAAAGCCCCAGCCCTCATCGACTCCTGCGGCTCCTCCCGTCGTCGCTTCATCAGCGGGGTTCGTGCATCCGGGCATGTTGCACAACGAGGATGACTTCCTGCGGATGCGCAACCACCTCGGCCGTGAGCCGTGGAAATCCGGCTGGGAAAGGCTCATCACGAACCGGCATTGTTCGCTGGAATGGAAACCGGCTGCGGTGGAAGTCGTCATCCGCGGAACGGCACCTTGGCTAAAAGAACCGCAAAATTACGGTCGGTTGTTTCATGACGCAGCCGCGGCCTATGCCTGCGCGCTCCGTTGGAAAGTTTCCGGGGATCGCGCCTATGCCGAAAAAGCGATTGAGATTCTCAACGCGTGGTCAGCCGTGCTGAAACGCGTAACCGGCAGCAGCGATGCGGCGCTGGCTGCGGGCCTGCAAGGCTACCAATTCGCCAATGCGGGCGAAATCATGCGCACTTACAAAGGCTGGAAACCGGCAGAGTTCGAGCGCTTCAAAAAAATGATGTCGGGCGTGTTTCTCCCGTTCAACTTGGTCTTCCTCAAAGAGCACTTCAAACGAAGCGACGACCATTACTGGGCAAACTGGGACCTGGCGAACATGGCTTCCGTCATGGCGATCGGAATCCTTTGCGATGACCGGACCACCTACGAAAAGGCGGTGACCTACTTCAAATTCGGGAAGGGCAACGGGGCCATCGAAAATGCCGTTTACTACGTTCACCCCGGCAACCTGGGCCAATGGCAGGAGTCTGGGCGTGACCAAGGGCATACCACCATGGGCGTTCCCATCATGGCCACCATTTGTGAAATGGCCTGGAAGCAGGGCGATGACCTTTATGGATACGACAACAACCGGTTCCTCGCCGGCTGCGAATACATCGCCAAATACAACCTCGGTGAAGAGGTCCCCTACAAAGAATACCGCGGGAGCACCGAGGTCAGTCCCGCCGGACGCGGCATGCTTCGGCCGGGCTGGGAACTGGTTTATAACCATTACGTGATTCGCAAGGGCCTCTCCGCTCCGTGGTCTATCAAGATGGCGGAAAAAGTTCGCCCCGAGGGTGGCGGAGAGGGACCGAACAGCGGTGGATACGACCAGTTGGGCTATGGCACGTTGACCGCCACGCTCGATAAGCAGACCACCGCGCCGAAGGCTTTCGGACAACGGAACAGCCAACCGTGAGAAACCCAGCTACAACCGGCATATCTTCCGACCACCCCTTTCATGTTAAAGAAAATCATGACTTTTGTTTCGGTTCTGTTCGCCACCTCCGCCGTGGTTGCGGCCCCCGGCGGCTACCTCCTCGTCACCTTCGGCAGCGAAAAAAGCGCGCCCGACGAGCAGATCTATTTCAACCTCAGTCGCGACGGACGGGCGTGGCAGTCCCTCAGCCCCGCCAAGCCCGTCCTCGTCAGCGAGATTGGAACCAGAGGTGCGCGTGATCCCTTCCTCGTCCGCTCGCCCGACGGACAAAAGACCTATCTCATCGCCACCGACCTTTCGATCCAGCGGAGACCCGGCTGGAGGCGCGCCGTCACCACCGGCAGCCGCTCCATTCTTGTCTGGGAGTCCGCCGACCTCGTGAAGTGGTCCGGGCCCCGCCTCGTCAAGGTCGCGCCCGATCACGCCGGCTGCACCTGGGCACCCGAGGCGATCTACGACGAGGAAAACGGCGACTACTTCGTTTACTGGGCCTCGACCAACGCCAGCGACGACTTCACCAAGCACCGCATCTGGGCCGCCCGCACCAAAGATTTCGTCTCCTTTGGCGAACCCTTCATCTTTCTCGAACGCGACTACCCCGTCATCGATACCACCATTGTGCGCGAGAACGGACGCTACTACCGCTTTTCCAAAAACGAGAGCCGACGCACCATCTTCCTCGAAACGAGCGCGAAACTTGCCGGCCTCTGGACCGACATCCCCGGCTTCTCCCTTCAAAACGCCGTGGGCTACGAAGGCCCCGCCTGCTACGCGCTTCAACCCAGCGCAGACGGTCGCCCGGGCTCGTGGTGCCTGCTCGTTGACTACTACGCCAAAAAGAGCGGCTACACGGCTTTCGTTACCCACGACCTCGCCGGCGGCAAATTCGAGCCTGCCCCCGACGTCACGTTCTCGGTCAAAACCCCGCATGGCTCCGTGCTCGTGATCACCGAAGAAGAGTTCGCCCGCGTGCAAGCTGCCTATGCGCCGCCACCCACTCCTGCGCCCGCTCCCGCTCCCGCGTCTGCGTCTGCGCGTGCTCCTGCGCTTACTCCCGTTCCCGTCGTCGCAGCTCCCGTCGTAGCCGCCCCTGCCACCGATCTGCTTTCGTGGAGCAATCCGATCGTCCCACAGCGCGCCGATCCGCACGTTGCCCTTCAGTCCGACGGCTATTATTACTTCACCGCCACCGTTCCCGAATACGACTGCATCGAGCTTCGGCGTGCGCGCAGCCTCAGCGGCCTCGCCACGGCCGTGCCCAAGGTAATCTGGCGCAAACACGTCGACGGTCCTATGAGCGCGAGCATTTGGGCCCCCGAGCTCCATTTCATCGACGGCAAGTGGTATATCTATTTCTCCGCCGGCGAAGCGGGAAAAAACTGGAAGTCCATCTGCCCCTACGTCCTTGAAGGCGAGGGTGCCAACCCGCTTGAAGCCCGCTGGACCGAAAAAGGCCGGTTCAAGCTCGGCTGGGAATCCTTCTCCCTCGACGGCACCACGTTTGCCCACCGCGGAGTGCGCTACTTTGTCTGGACGCAGGTGGAGTTGGGCGTGCAGGGCACCAACATCTACATTTCCCGCATGGACACCCCGTGGTCCATTACCGGCCCGATTACCTGCCTGAGCCGGCCCGACCACGAATGGGAACGCCGCGGCCACTGGGTCAACGAGGGCCCCTCCGTGTTCGTGAAAAATGGACGTGTCTGGCTGAGCTACTCTGCCAGCGCCACCGACGCCAACTACTGCCTCGGCCTCCTCTCCGCCTCCGGAGACTCCGATCTCCTACGCGCGGATTCGTGGGCGAAATCCCCCGCGCCCGTCTTCCACAGCGACGCCGCCGCGAGCCAGTTCGGCCCGGGTCACAACAGCTTCACCACCACGCCCGACGGAAAGACCGACATCTTCGTGTATCACTCGCGTAATTACGAAAAGATCCAGGGCGACCCGCTCAAAAACCACGACCGCGCCACTCGCGCGCAGGTTATCCACTGGCGAGCCGACGGCACGCCGGACTTCGGCACCCCCGTGCCCGACGGCGTTTACCGTCCTGATTTATCCAAGTTATGAACTCCCGCTCCCCTTTCGGAAACCGGCTCGGTGCGATCATCGCCCTGAGCTTCGCAGTCGGACTTTGCGCCTATTCCGCCCGCGGGGCAGCGGACGCGAAGCCAGGCGGGGTCGCCGTCGGCATCCTTCCGGCCGACAAAGATGCCCAGCGAGAATTCCCCCACGCCCTCATTCCCGATATGCTCGCAGACCCGAGCATCGTGGACATCGACGGCACCTTCTACTGTTATGCCACCACCGACGGCATGGGCAAAGGACTCGCCACCTCCGGACTCCCGGTGGTCTGGAAATCCAAGGACTTCCTCAACTGGAGCTTTGAAGGCTCGATTTTCCCGCCCGGCTTTGACGTCAAATATTGGGCGCCGAGCGCGCCCGTGAAAAAGGACGGCCGCTATTATCTGTTCCCTACGCTCGACAATCGGGTCACCGCCGTCGTGAGCGATTCGCTGGAGGGGCCCTTTCTCACGTTGGACGGAAAAGAAGTCCGCAAGGGTTCCGGCTGGAGCCAGTTTCCCACCTACTTAAAGCATCCGATCGATGCCGAAGTTTTCCGCGAAGACGACGGCCAATACTACATGGTGCTTTCGAGGCGCATGATCGCCAAAATGAACCGGGATTTCACCGCGTTCGATGGCGCCCCCATCGAAATCAAAACGAAACGCGGCGGATATTCGGAAGGCCCCGCCGTGTTTAAACGCAACGGCATCTACTACTACCTCTACACGTTGGGCGGCGGTGATGTTTACCAATACGCCTACATGATGAGCCGCAAGTCGGTGCTGGGGCCGTGGGAAGGGCCGGAACAAGACATCATCGCCACCACTGACCATAAGCAGGGGATCTTCGGCCCCGGACACGGCTGCTTCTTCAATCTCCAGGGTTCGTCGCGTTGGTTCTTCGTTCATCTCGACTACGGCCGCGCCAGCACGAACCGCCAGATCGTGGCCGTGGAGATGCACTTCAACCCCGATGGCACGATCCAGCCGATCCAACTGTCCCTCCATGGAGTGGGGGCGATCCGCACCGATTCTCACTACGACCATCCCAACCTCGCGCTGGGTGCCACCGCGACCGCTTCCTCCACTCTGGCCGATTTCCGCGTTCCGCCCGGCGCCGATCCGACACTGAACCGGATTGAAATCTTCTCGCCCGCTAACGCACTGGATGGCTCGAACGGCAGCCGCTGGATGGCCAGCGAGACCGACACCAAAGCCTGGTATCAGCTCGACCTCGGCAAGGTCTGCAAGGTCGAGCGAACCGAACTCTATTTCGTCAAACCCACCGTCGGTCACGCCTATCGCCTCGAATCATCCATCGACGGGAAAACCTGGAACCCCTGCGGCGGCCACGAAGACATCAACGTGAAGTCCCCGCACACCGATACCGCGATCGGTCAAGCGCGCTACCTGAAGCTTACGTTGCTCCAAGGCACGCCGGGTCTCTGGGAGTTCCGCGTCTATTGATGCGCCTGCCCCTGACAAAAAATAAATGGCAGGTTCTGCGGCCGGATTCCGCTCCTTAGTAAGGAGCGCTTTTGCGTTATGCGATCTACTCATTTCCCAATCCCACTTCCATGAACCCACACCTCACCAAGCTCCGAATCAGTCGTCTTGCGCTTGGCTTGGCGCTCCTCACCACGGGTGCAGCGGCCGCGCCCACCGGTCTCGATCCCGCCGGCCAGCTTCAGCTCGCCAGTGAACTCGCCTCCGCCAAGCCGGAGTCCTTCGCTTTCACCCAGCTCCAAAACGGCGTCCAGTTGCGCCTCGGCGAGGTGGTCAAAAACGTCCTCTTCTACGGGCCCGACATCGTGCGCGTGAACGCCAGCTTGGGCCAGACCTACACGAAGCAGCCCAGCCTCGTCGTCGTTCTCACGCCGTCGGCCGTGCCGCTCAAACTTGCTGATTCACCCGCAAGCCTCGAAATCTCCACCGCCAGTCTGCGCGTGGTGGCTGATAAAAAAACTGGCGCGCCCACCTTCCTCCGTGCCGACGGCACGATCATCACCCGCGAGCGCGCCGACCGTCCCGCTGAGATCAAGCAGGTGACCATTTCCGACGCGCCCACCTATAACGTGAAGCAAACCTTCACACTCACGCCCGACGAATCGCTCTACGGCCTCGGCCAATACAACCAACGCTACACCGACTACTGCGGCCAGGAAGTCCTCATGGTCCAGACCAACATCGGCATCGTCGTGCCGCTCCTCGTCTCGACCAAGCGCTACGGCATCATGTGGGACATCTATTCCAAGAGCATCTTCAAGGACGACGCCAACGGAGCTTCGTTCTGGGCCGAGAGCGCTCCCGCCGGCGTCGATTATTACTTCATTGCTGGCCAGATGATGGACGGCGTCATCGCCGGTTATCGCCAGCTCACCGGCGCCGCACCCATGTTCCCCTAGTCCGCCTTCGGACTCTGGATGAGCAAGGAGCGTTACAAGACGCAGGCCTGCGTCTCGCATGGAAGACACCCGATCTGCTCTCCGTTGCCAGCGCCTCGGTCAACGACACCGTCGAGACCCAACTGCCCACCGGCGCCGATTGGTATGATTTCTGGACCAACGAACGCTTCACCGGCGGCCGGAAAGTCGCGAAGGCCTGCCCGTTGGACGTCTTCCCGTTGTATGTGCGCGCGGGCTCCATCCTCCCGATGAGCCCCGTGATGAACTACGTTACCGAGAAGCCGGATGCGCCCTACGAACTCCGCGTTTATCCTGGAGCCAACTCCACGTTCACGATCTACGAAGACGACAACGAGACTTACAACTACGAGAAGGGTGCCTACGCCACGATTCCCGTCCGCTGGAACGAGCAAACCCGCACGCTCACCATCGGCGCACGCAAAGGATCGTTCCCCGGCCTGGTGAACGCGCGCCAACTTCACGTCGTGCTCGCCGGCTCTGGGCAGGCCCAGGGCATCGGTGAAGCCGCGCCTGCCGCCGGTCAAACCGTCCGCTACACCGGTGATGAAATCACGCTGAAGTTCTGATCCCTTCTGAAAAAGACGGCCATCGGGGGAGCACGATCCACGACTTGAAATCCGCGTTAGTTCGTCACGTTTCGGGGCCGCCTGCGGCCCGTTATGGCCACATAACGACATTTCAGTGGAAGTTAGATGGGGTAGTCGCCGCCTGATGCGCTCGATGACAAGCCGCTGAGTGGTGTTTTCAGGCGTCGGTCTGAAAGCTACGCCGGCGGCGAACACCGCTTTCAGCAGCATTGCCATCGGCACTAGGTGACATGGTGAAAGTGTGAGGGTGGCTCCGAGGTCCCAAGACCTGGTCGCGTGTGATGATGAATCTGACCCGATCATGCTCTTTTGAGGGGCCGTTTCTTACAAAGAAGAATTTTTGAAGCCAGTGATGTAAGAATCGGCTCATGTGTTTTTGTCCGCCTGCACTGGTGGATCTGTAGATTTATTTCATATGTAACGATACATAAGTAGCTAACTCAGCGGATATCAGGGGTGGCGCACTGGTGAATTTAGCTCTGAACGGGTGTGTAAGACGGTCGAAGTCATAACGACAAAACGGCAGCTTTTTTGACGCGGCATGGAAGAAGTCATAACGACCGCGGGACGAAGCCATGCCTATCGATTTACACCTGTAAATTTTTGTGAATAAAATGGACGAAGCGATGCCGATCATGGCCCCCAATCCATGACCACGACCCTACATTCCTCTCTTTACGATGGAGTAATGGCAGTTGCATTTTTATTAAAATAACCTTGCGGCGTAATGAAACGATTTTGCATGGTATGTATTCGTTGACCTTATATGCGATCATACCCCGCGTTTTCTGTTATTTGTGAAATGCTTACATAGCGTGCTCATTCGTAAGCAGGCATATTTACGGCCATAGGAGTCTGGCATCGGCTATGAATATGACCTGCGCCGCCTCCTCACGGGAGGCTTGGTCATCTCGGAAACCGCGCTCCGGAAAACTCGCGACTCAGTGACCCAAACCCCGACTCGTTCCAGATCCCCCATTCATTTTTTTCACCACCCCATGACATCATCCCCCACAGTCGGCACTCCCGGTAAAATCGTTCGTGCTGCCATCCATCCCGCGATCGGCATCGCCCGGGTCGGCAACAGCCCCGAGGAGTTCTACATCGGCCCTGAAGTCGCCGAGCCCGCTCCGAAGCCGCCCGGCTTTTACAAGGACGGCACGGGCGCGCTTAAACGCGAAGCCGCGCTCTTCCGCGTCTATGGTTATGATGCCGCTGGCAACGTCGTCGCCGAACTCAACGCCGCCAACGCCGACATCACCTGGACCGCCCACCTCGCGAACGAGAAAGCCGCTTGGTATCAGTTCCAGATCGCCCTCGACATCCCTGAGGCGAATCTCCCGCCGCCCGCCATCGATCCCTCGCTTCGGCGCAACTCCAACTTCTACGGCCCGGCCCGCCGCGAACTGGTCATCGATCCCGGCGCGATCTCGATCCACGGCGCCAGCCAGTCCGGCGCCAGCTACCGGTTTGATCGCGGGCGCTTCTGCGGGAAACCGGTTTACCTGGGCGAACTCCGCACCGATGCGGCCGGCCACCTCATCGTCCTCGGCGGGCACGGGCACTCCGCATCCTATGACGGCAAACCCGCGGTCACCTTCGCGAACAACGATGGCTGGCATGACGATGTCGCCGATGGCCCGGTCACCGCGACGGTCAAGATCGACGGACACGTAATCCCCTGCGAAGGCGCCTGGGTCGCGGTCGCCCCGCCCAACTACGCCCCCGATCTCGTGACCGTGCGCACGATGTATGACCTGCTCCTCGCGCTCTTCGTGGACGCCGCTTGGCTAACTGCGCCCGCGACCGTGTCGTTCACGAACGACATCTTGCCCATCCTCCAACGCCTCTCCGGACTCGAGTGGGTCAACTCCGGCTTTGCGACGGGCTTCGGCTGGGGTTCGCGCCAGTATTTCGGCGACCCGGTCTATTTGAGGAAGCTTTCGCAAAAGCCGACGACCGCTCCCGACGGCACCGTTAACGACGAGTTCGGCGAGCTGCGCCGGCAGATCAATAACTCCTTCCGCGTTTACGAACGCGACGGCATGTCGCCCGTTCCCTGGCCCTGGATTTATGGCGACGCGATGAGCATCCCCGCGTCCTCTCCGCGCCAATACAACGCGCTCTCCTCTTTGCAAATGGGCCTGCTCGCACGCTGGGTGAAGGGCGATTTTGTGGACGACTACGGCACGACGCCTCCGCCGCCCCGCAACATCGCTCAGGTGCCGCTCGCGCAACAGCCCGCCATGCTCGACCGCGCCGCCCTCACGTTCTGTCTGGCCGATGCGTTTCATCCCGGTTGCGAGATCACCTGGCCGATCCGCCAGCTCTCGATGTTCTCTGCGCCTTTTCGCATTCGTCACCGTCCGCCAGGCGAACCGGAGCCCGACTATGGTCCGCAACTCACACCCGCCATCGCGCTCAGCCCCGGCGGACCCGTTTACGCACAGGGCCCCGGCGGACTTTCGCGTTGGATGGCGGTGCCTTGGCAGACGGACACGGCGAGTTGCCAAAGCGGTTACGACAGCGCCTACGATCCGCTCATCCCGACCTTCTGGGCCGCGCGCGTTCCCAACCAGGTGCTCACCCAGGAGGATTATCAGATCGCCACCGATCCCGCGCGTCCTCAGGCCGAGCGCCTTCGCGCCTTTAACAACCGCCCCAAGTGGATGCGTGTTCTCGCGAAAAACTATAAGGTTTATATCAACCAAATGGTTTCCGACTTCGGCAAGATGGGCGTGGTCGAGACGCATGCCAATCACGGCGACCCGCTGCTGCCGCCCTTGATCCTCGTCGAATCGAAACCCGGCGCGATTCCGGCACCTCCGGCCACCTCGCTGAAGTCGGCTTCGTTAACCGCAGCCGTGCCTGCCGAGACCTCCGGCGTCCACGAGGCACCGTCGGACAAGATCCACCGGCTCCATCGCTGAACGTTTCGCGTGTCCACCGTTTCCTCCACCTATGACGCCGTCGTGATCGGCGGCGGCCCTGCCGGGTCGGCCGCCGCACTCACGCTTGCGCGTGCCTGCTGGCGCGTGTTGCTGGCGGAGACAGTGAGCACGGTGCCCTTTAAAATCGGCGAGTCACTCCCGCCGGCGGTGCGTCCGCTGCTCCGTGATCTGGGCATTGATTCATGGATGCTCACCAACGACCACCTCCCGGGTCCCGGCACGGTCGCAGTCTGGGGCGGAGACACGCCGGTGGAGCGTGATTTCATCCGCGATCCCCACGGCTCCGGTTGGCATCTGGACCGCCCCAAATTCGACGTTGATCTCCGCGCAACCGCCCGGGCGGCGGGAGCCGACGTGCGGACCGGCTGTGCCTGCATTGGCGCCGCCCGGGGCACGCCGTCCGCGCACTCGGACTGGGACCTTCGGTTCACGGCGGAGGGTGGGGTGTTTCAGGTCTCCACGCCTTGGGTAATCGACGCCACGGGACGCCGTGCCCTCATTGCCGAACAAAACGGCGCTCCGGGCGAACGTGACGACGCGTTGGTTGCTTTCTGCGCCGTTCTGCCGGCCTCATCGAAAACGACCGACGCGCGCTCCTGGGTCGAGTCCGTGGAGGACGGTTGGTGGTATGTGACGCGCCTGCCCGACCACCGTCGACTCGTGGCGTTTTTTACCGACGACGATCTGCCGGCCGCTCGCGAAGTGAGCACGACCGCTGGGCTGACCCGCCGTTTGGCCGACACTCGCCATGTGGGTTCCGTCGCTGGCTTAACCGGTGACGATTCAATGGACCGCGTGCGGCGCTTTCCGGCCGGCAGTGTGTCACGGCGTGTGTTTTCCGGCGAGGGCTGGCTCGCGGTCGGCGACGCTTCGCTGGCGTTTGATCCGCTGTCGTCGCAGGGAATTTTCCATGCGCTCTACACGGGGTTGCGCGGCGCGCAGGCGGTGATCTCCCGCGCCGGTGGCAACGACACTGCGTTGTCCACTTGGGATGACCGCTTGCGTTCGATTCACGCCGCCTACCACAACCACCTCGCTCAATGCTACCGGGCCGAGACGCGTTGGGCAGAGTCCCCGTTTTGGCAGCGTCGCCACGACTCAGGCGCAGTCGGTGCGCTTCGCACGGAAACCTCTGCAGCCGATCTGTCCGCAGCTTTTTGATTTTCCCTTTCCTCGCTTCACTCGCACCCCGTCCCACTCCTATGAAACCACGTCCCCGCCGTTCCTTCGGCCCATCCTTGGTGATGTCCTGTTTGTTCGCCTGTTTTGCCTCGGTGGCAGCTCAGGCTGTCGCGGCTGAATCGAGTTCCCCCACGACCGTTTTTGCCGATGTCGTGGCGCTGGATCAGCCGTTCATGTTCAACCGCCTCGGCGCGGCGCAGCCCCAGGGCATGATCTTCGCGCTGGCCGGCGACATCGTTCCGATGGAGGCGGGGCAGGGGATCTCGCCCGGCAATGTCATGCTGCGAAAAGACAAACGCGCCCGCCCGCTCGTGCTGCGCGTCAACGCCGGCCAGTTCCTCGAAATTCGTTTCACCAATCTCCTCGCGCCGCAGCCCGTTAATCCGGCCACCAGTGGTGCGATCACTTCGCTGCAACCGGTCACTCGCTCGGCCGGCGTGCACATCACCGGCATGGAACTCGTTTCGGTGACGTTGCCCAACGGCCAGGTTCAGCCCGGTATCGCCAGCGACGCCACCTGGGTGGGCGTCAACCCCGACAGCCTCGCCGCGCCCGGCCAGCAACGCATCTATAAATACTACGCGAAGGCCGAGGGCACGTTCATGCTCTACAGCGCGGGCGGCGATTGGGCCGGCCAGTTGCAGGCCGGTTTGTTCGGCGCCGCCACGGTGGAGCCGACCCATGCGCAGTGGTATCGCAGCCAGGTCACCCACGACGACCTCGAACTCGCCGCCTATCGCGTTGAGCCGACCAAGGACGGACGTCTGCGAGTTCCCGGCCGCGACGATCTTACGTTCCAACGCAAGACCGACCGCGACGGCAAACCGCTCACCGTCACTACCGAAGACGGCGAATTGAACCTCTGGAGTTTCTGGACGCCCGATTCCTATCAGCTGGGTGAGCAAAAGACGGACGTGATCATCCGCCGTGACCGCGTCTTCACGCCCGACGGTCGCCCGCTGGTCGATTACAACGCGGTCTATCCTGCCGGCCATCCGCGTGCCGGCCTGCCCATCCTGCTCATGACCCGCAGCCTCGCCGACGGCCGCGACGAATTGATCTCCAGCGACCTCACCGCGATCATTACCGGCCCGGGTGGCGGCAATTTTCCATTCACCGAAAATGGCCCTGGCTTTACGCAGAATCCGACTTACCCGGGCCGTCGTGAACCGTTCCGTGAGCTCACCATCATGTATCACGAGAGCTTCGGCACCGTGCAGGCGTTTCAGCAGTTCAACAACCCGCAGCCGCTCGCCGCCGTGCTCGGCGCCGGCACCGATAACTTCGCGATCAACTACGGCTCCGCCGGCATCGGCGCAGAGGTGCTCGCCAGCCGTCTCGGCGTCGGTCCGATGGGCGCCAAGGAGTCCGTCGATCTCAAGTTCGAGGAGTTTTTCCTGAGTTCCTGGGCCTGCGGCGATCCCGCCATGGTCGTGGACGTTCCCGCCAACGCGCCCAACCAGACCGTGACCGATCCGGCCACCGGTTCGCAGCAGATCAACTCGCTCATCACCAACGGCAATGCCGCCGCGTTTAAGCCGCTCTCGGGCAAGAAAGCCACCAAGGCCTACTATCCCGACGACCCCTCCAACGTTTACCACAGCTACATCCGCGACCGCGTGACGATGCGCGTGCTTCACACCGGCGGCGGCATCACCCACGTGCATCACTTGCACGCGCACCAATGGCTGCGTTCGCCCAACAGCGACGACGGTCACTACCTCGACAGCCAGATGATCACCCCGGGCTCCGCCTACACGATGGAGATCGCCCACAACGGCAGCGGTAACCTCAACGAAACCGTCGGCGATTCGATTTTCCACTGTCACTTTTATCCGCACTTCGCCAGCGGCATGTGGGCGCTGTGGCGCACCCATGATGTCTTCGAATCCGGCACCCGTCTCGACCGCGATGGTCGTCCGCTCCCCGGTTGGAACCGCGCGCTGCCCGATGGCGAGATCGTGGCCGGAACGCCGATTCCCGCCGTCGTGCCGATGCCCACGCTGGCCATGGCCCCGGCGCCCGCCCCCGTGCGTCTTATCGACAACGGTCGTCGCGTTGAAGTCCGCCCCAAGATCCCCGCCGACCGCCACCACGAAGCCTTCTACGACAGTCCGGGGTTTCCGTTCTTCGTGCCCGGCGTCTCCGGACACCGCGCTCCGCATCCGCCTCTCGACATGGCTTGGGAAGAATCCGCCCCCGGCGTTCCCTCCCACGATAAAGACGGCAAGCTGATCTACCTGGATGGCGGCCTTCCTCGTCACCAGGTGCTCGACGGCACCATCGTCCACGAACTGCACACGCGCTGGGATTTCAGCAAAGACTTCCTCGTCCGCGACAAGTCCGGCAAACCCATCGCCGGCGGCCTGATCGCCTTCGAACTCCCCGAGGATGGCACCGCCATCGAGAAAGCCGCGATGGCCGCGACTTCGACTCGCACCCGCGCCTCGGTTCTCCCCAACGGCGACCCCGGCAACTTTACGCTCAACGGCCTGCCTCCCGCCCACGGCGCGCCCTTTGCCAACCCCAGCGTCGATGAGAACGGCAACGCCCAGATCAACGTCCGCCGTTATCAAGGCGCCGCGATCCAGACCGACGCCGTGCTCAACAAGCAGGGGTGGCACTTCCCGCAGCAGCGCATCATCACGCTCTGGCAGGACGTGAAGCCCACCATCAGCGGTGACCGCGCTCCGCAGCCCTTCTTCTTCCGCGCCAACACCGGCGAGACGGTCGAATTCTGGCACACCAATCTCGTGCCCGATTACTACGATCTCGACGACTTCCAGGTGCGCACCCCGACCGACATCATCGGTCAACACATCCACCTCGTGAAGTTCGACGTGCTCGCCTCCGACGGCGCTGGCAACGGCTTCAACTACGAAGACGGCACCTTCAGCCCCGACGAGGTCCGCACCCGCATCGACGCGCTCAACCTCTCCGGCGGTCTCCACGTCTTCGATCCCCGCACGCAGTTTGCGGGCAAGAAGCAGCGCACACTCACCGCAAAACCCGCCCCGGCTGTTTTCGGTTCCGCTCCAGCCGGACAAGACTGGGCGGGCGCGCAGACCACCATTCAGCGCTGGGGCATCGATCCCGTGGTTAACAACCTCGGCGAAGATCGCACCCTCCGCACGGTCTTCACGCACGACCATTTCGGACCCTCGACCCACCAGCAGGCCGGCCTCTACGGCGGCCTGCTCGTCGAACCCCAAGGCTCCAAATGGTATGACCCCATCGCCGGCGGTCTTCTCTACGACACGACGAAGCGCAGCGACGGCGGCCCTACCTTGTGGCAGGCCAACATCGTCACGGCCAACCCGGTCGACAGCTACCGCGAGTTCGCCATCGAGTTCGGCGACTTCCAACTCGCCTATGGCCCCGGCAGTCCCTCGAAGCCCGGCACGCCCAGCACCCCGCTCTTCACCACAACCACCACCTCCACCTTCCCGGTTCCCCTCAAACCGGGCAAGGTCACGGCCGCCGTCGCATCAATCTTTGCGACCAACGGCGTCGTGTTCGCCAACGACCACGCGATCCTTGAACAAGGCAAGACGTCCGGCGAGTGGCTGTTGACCTATCGTCCGGCGAAGGACGTTGCGGAGCGCTATCGTCTGGTGCCCACCACCGCCACCGCGAGCCCCGCGCTCTACGCGGTGTATCCGCTGGATCAGCCGCACTCGTGGGTATCGTCCACGTTTGCGATCAACCCTGCGCCGGTTGACGCCAACAATCAGGTGAGCGGTGCGCCTTATCCCACGCTCATCAGCGTGCCCACGCCCGGCACCTTCTCGCTCAACTACCGCAACGAGCCGATTCCCTCCCGCGTGTGGGACCCCGTGAAGCAACAGCCCGCCGCCGGCACCGCCGGCGACTTGTCGTTTGCCTACGCCTCGATTCCGCGCGCCGATGTCCGCCTGAATCAGCAGCCGATTCCGGGCACGGCGATCAATCCCTCCGACCCGACCAGCTTCACGTTCCCGGCTAACATCAACCCGACCGTCAACGGCCCGACGACCTCGGTTGGCGACCTCGGCAAGGTGCAGCCCACCGATCCGTTCACCCCGATGTTCCGCGCCTACGCCGGCGACAAGGTTCAGGTGCGCACCCTCGTGGGAGCGCATCAAAACCCGCACTTCTTAAGCATCGACGGCGTCAGCTGGCTCTTCGAACCCGGCAATGAAAACTCCGGCTATCGCAACAACCAGCCGATGGGCATCTCCGAGCACTTCGAGATGAACTTCACGCTGCCGCGCGCCACCGAATCGACCGCCCTCCCGTTCGCCGATCATCGCTACGAGGCGAGCGCCGGTGTCGATGGCGTCACCAACGGCATCTGGGGCATCCTCCGTTCCTACCAACAACAGGTTCCGGAGCTCGTTCCGCTGCCCAACAACACTCCGCCCGCCAACGCGCCGCTGGTTGCCGAGATCAAACCTCCAGCCAACGCCAAAATCCGCCGTATCCACGTCGTGGCCACGACGGTGCAGCAGGCGACGGGCGGAGGATTGGTCTATAACTCCCGCGGACAAACGACTGCGCTCAATCCCGCTCAGATCAACACCGCGCTGCCGATCACCGATCCCGACGCCTTGATCTATGTGCGCGCCGAGGACCTTGATCCGACCACCGGCAAGTTGATCCATCCGGGGCGCATCGAGCCGCTCATCCTGCGCGCCGCCGCCGGCGAGTGGATCGAACTCACCCTCACGAATAACTTCCAGCCGTCCGCGCAGCCGGAAATCTTCGCGACCCCCGTCGCCGCGTCGTCTCCCTTCGGACAGGGTCCTGTCGCCGCCGTCCCGCCGATCACGTTGCTCACCTCGCCCAATGTCGGCCTCAATCCGCAGGTCGTCGGCTACGACATTACCCGAGCCAATGGCGTGAACGTCGGCTTCAACCCGACCGTCACCGTCGCGCCCGGCCAGACGTCCAAGCCGGTCTATTGGTATGCCGGTGCGCTCACCGTCGCGCAGGATGGCAGCTTCGTTGCTACTCCGATAGAGTTTGGCGCCATCAACCTCACGCCGTCCGACCCGCTCCAGCAGCATACGTTGGGCTTGGTTGGCGGACTCGTGATTGAACCGGTGGGATCGACCTGGACGGAAGACGTTAACCAACGCGCATCCGCCACCGTCACCAAGGCCGATGGCACCACGTTCCGCGACTTCGTCATGATCTGCCAGGACGACGTCACGCTCACCAACGCCGCCGGCGCCCACACCGTGAACTACGGCACCGAGCCGATCGCCTACCGATATCCGACGTCGTATTTCCCCATCGTGAATGGCGGTCCGAACTTCGCGGGTGCCGATGTCACCCAAGCCACCGCGAATTCGCTGGTCGCGGCCGATCCTCAAACGCCGATCTATGTGGCCGGCGCAGGCACTCCGGTGCGCTTCCGTATGCTCCATCCCGCCAACGCGGCCGGGGCCGACGGCGAGGTGCTCACGATCGATGGCCATGTCTTCCAGGAAGAGCCGTTTACCGACAACAGCCGCGTGATCGGCGACAACCCGCGTTCCCAGTGGTTTGGCGCCCGCGGCGGCCATGGTGCGCGTGATCGTTTCGATCTCGTGCTCCCCAGCGCCGGCGGCGACCACCGGGTGCCCGGCGACTACCTCTACCGCTCGCTCATCGCCCTCGGCGGCGGCGACCAGGCCGACGGCGAGTGGGGCCTCTTCCGCGTCACCGCGCCGGGCAAGGATGCCGTCATCATCAAGCAGGCCGCAGTCAACGGCTCGCTCACGCTGTCCGGTGCCAACTCGGTAAACCCCGCCACGGGCACCTTCGCGAAAACCATTTCGGTTTACGCGGGTGGTTCGACTTCCGGAACGCCGCTGGCCACTGCCAACGTCGATCCACTCACCGGCGCGTGGAGTGTGACTCAGGCGCTCACTGGCGCGGCTCCGGCCAAGCTGAGCGTGCTCTCGTCCGACGGTGGTTTGGCCACGGTCGATATCAAAGCCCCGGGTGGATTGCTAAAAGCTGCGGTGTCTGCGCCTGCCGAGCCCGCGCGTGAGCCTTCGCCGAAGCTTAAGCTCTACAAAAAGCGGCACGACCAGCGGTCTCGTCCGCCTGAAGCTGCCCAAGTCATCAAGAGCGAATAAATGAAGTATTCGTTCTCGGTTCACGCACGCGCGGCTCGTCTGTGCGCCCTCTGTCTGGTGTGCATGGCGCTCGCGATCACGGGGGGGCGCCTCCGGGCGGAGACCACTCCGTCCGGCGGGCGCGTGGTGCATGAAGGCGTGGCGGTCGAATGCGCGCTCCTGCCCGCCGGCGCCTCGACCACCGCGCCGCGTGAAGGCGAGTCGGCGCGCGTTCGGTTTAGCATCACCGATACCACCACGGGCCAGCCGCTCACGCGGCTGAGCCCGGCCGTTTGGCTTAGCCGTCTCGGGACCGGCGGGGCCACTCCGCAGACGTGCGCCGAAAAGATCCGTGAGTTTCTGGGCGGAAGCATTTTTGCCAAAGCCGACGTGGATTTAAACACGTTCCGCGTCCTCGCCCTCAACGACGATGCGACCATCACCGTGGTCGATCCCCTCTTTGGCTTCGGCGGCACCAAGCTGCTCGCGCTGGTGCCGCTCGCCAGTCCCGGAGCGGACTGGGCGCTGAGCGCGGATGGTGCCCGGTTGTTCGTGACCCAACCCAAAGCCGGACGTGTCGCGGTCGTGGACACCGCAACCTGGGCCGTCGCCGCGAACCTCGTCGTGGAAGGCTCGCCCGGACGCGTGGCACTTCAGCCCGATGGACATTATCTGTGGGTGGCACGCGAGGGCGGCGTCACCGTTATCACGGTCGGCGAGGGTGCGCCGGCCGTCTCTGCAACCATCGACACCGGCAGCGGCGAGCACGACATCGTTTTCTCGGCCGACAATCGTTGGGCCTTCGTGACCAATGCCACCGCACAAACATTGTCGGTGATCGATATCCGTCGCCTCCAAAAAGTCCGCGACCTCCCGCTGGATGGGCACCCGTCCGCGCTCGCGTATTCCCGTTTGAGCGACGCCGTATATATCACGGATTCCGCCAAGGGAGAGATACTGGTGGTCGATGCGGCCAAGCACACCCTGGCCGCGCGCATTCCCGCGACACCGGGAGTGGAGAACCTGCGTTTCGCCCCCGGAGACCGTTTTGGTTTCGCGCTCAATCCGACCGGCAATCGTGTGCACATCCTGGATGCCGCGACCAACCGCATCATCCAGTCCGCCGCCGTGGACGGAGCGCCGGAGCAGGTCGCGTTTTCTGGCGACATGGCCTTCATTCGGCGCCGCGACACGGCTTCCGTTGGAATGATTCCGCTCAAGGAAATCGGAGCCGATGGCAAGCCCGTGGCGTTGGCCGAGTTCGCCGGAGGTGAGGCGGCCTTCGGCGGACGCACCTCGCTGGCCGACGGCCTGATGGCGGCACCGGGCGAAAGCGCGGTGGTCGTGGCGAATCCGAAGGACAAGGCGATCTATTACTACATGGTCGGCGCGGCCGCTCCCATGGGAAATTTTGGCAATTACGACCGCGTGCCTCGCGCGGTCATGGTCGTGGACCGCAGTGTGCGCGAAGTGACTTCCGGTGTCTATGAGACCGCCGTCACCCTGCCTGCGGCCGGCGCGTATGACCTGGTGTTTTTCCTCAATGCGCCGCGCATCGCCCATTGCTTTAAGTTGGAGATTCCGGCGAATCCCGACCTGCCGCTTGCGCACAAAGGCACCGGCGTTCGGCTCGAACTGGTTTCCCCCGGCAAGCTGGTCGCCGGGGCGAAGGCACGCGTGGTTTTGCGGCTCAAATTCCCGCCCGGAGCGACCCAAGCCGCACCCACTGACCTCGGCTTTCGTATCATGCTCGCTCCGGGAGTCTGGAATCGGCGCAAGTCCGCCGAGTATGCGGCCGACGGCACGGCTGGCTTCGAATTCACGCCGCCGGAGGCCGGCATGTATTACATCTATGCCGAAGCTCCCTCGCTCGGCCTCGCTTTAAACCAAGCGCCCGTTCTCATTCTTGAAGCAGGTGAGCCGGTTTCTTCGCCCACGCCATGATCCTTACGTCTTTCAAGCGCCTGTGTTTCGCGGTCATCGCCGTTGCCGCGTTCTTAGCGAATGCGCGTGCGGTGGATCCGATTCCCGACGTCGCGTTGCAGGATCAGAACGGTCGCCCGGTTAAGTTTTATACCGATTTGGTGAAGGGCAGGGTGGTGGCGGTGAATTTTATCTTCACCCGTTGCACCACGGTGTGTCCGCAACTCGGCGTGAGCTCGGTCGCGCTCGCGCGACACCTGGCCGCTGCGTCGGGTGGCACGCCTCCGCCCCAAATCATCTCGATCAGCATCGATCCGGAAACCGACACGCCGGAGCGGTTGCGGACGTGGAGCGAGCATTTCGGCACCGCGCCGGGATGGACGCTCCTCACCGGGTCCCGCCACGAAATCGACATGCTGCTCAAGGCGCTGCAGGCCTACACTCCGGATAAAAACCTCCACAGTTCGACGTTCTTCCTCGGTAACGACGCGACTGGCGAGTGGAAGCGTGTCAGTGGTTCCGCGACTCCGGCGGCGCTGGCCGAGGCACTCAAGCAACTCGCCGGGCCGTCCGCGGCAACTCCTACGGTGGCGGAGACGAAGACGCCCGCGCCTGAACCGGTTTCGAACGCTTCGACGGCGGGAGCGGCGGCGGCGCGTTATTTTCCCGATACGCCGTTGATCAACCAGCGCGGTGAGACGGTCCGTTTTTATAGCGATCTGCTGAAAGGAAAAGTCGTGGTGATCAGCACGATTTTCGCCGATTGCGGCGGGGCATGTCCGCTCATCGTCGAGCGTTTTGCCAAGTTGCAGGCCAAGCTTGGCGACCGGGTTGGTCGCGACGTCACGTTGATCTCCATCTCCGTCGATCCGGTCAACGACACGCCGGAGCGACTGCTCGCCTACGCCCAACATGCGGGCGCCAAGCCCGGCTGGCACTTTCTCACGGGCGAAAAGGCCAATGTGGACCTCGTGCTGAAAAAGCTCGGCCAATACGTGGAGTCGCGCGACGCACACTCGAACATCATCATCATCGGCAACGAGCCGACCGGACTCTGGAAAAAAGCCTTCGGCCTCTCCTCGGCCGATGACATCATCGAGATCGTCGAGGGCGTCTTGAAGGATGACCGCACGTGAGCCGGCAGGTTGCGCGGTTATGATTCTGCTGGCGTCTCTCCTGCTGGCAGTCGCGCCCGCTCGCGCCGACGCCGATGGCGCTGCCGCCGCGCGCGGCCGGCGGATCTACCGCGAAGGCATCGCTCCCGACGGGCGGACCGTGGGTGCAATCAGTGGCACCGCCGGGCTGGCGCTGCCGCCGGCGTTTGCGGCCTGCGTCCATTGCCACGGCGACGACGGACGAGGCAAGACCGAGGCGGGCCGTTTCGTGCCGGATATTCGTGGCGAGACGCTCGACGTGCCCTACGTGTCGACTTTGCCGGACGGCCGTCATCGGTCACCCTACAACGGGACGAGGTTTTATACCGCGTTGACCGAAGGTCTCGATCCCTCGGGTCATCCGCTCGACGCCACGATGCCGCGTTATCGCCTGTCCGAACGGGAGGCGGCGGACCTTCTGGCTTATTTAAAAACCATCGGGCTTCGGTCCGATGAAGGTGTGACCGACGACATTATCCGAGTTGGTCTTATAATACCGATCGATCCTGCGCAGGCGGAGTCCGCGCACAGCGATCGCCAGGTCATCGCCGCTTGTTTCGACGAGATGAATCAGGCGGGAGGAATTCACCGCCGGAAAATCGAATTGGCGGATGTAGACACGAAGGCGGCAAGTTCTCCTCCCGTGCTGGTGCTGTTGACGGATGAGTTGACGGCCGCCACGCCGGTGCCAGCCCAGGTTCCGCTGCTCTGCATAACCGCTGAAGACCGGCGCGATACAGCGGGCGATGGGCAGAAGGTGTTTTCCCTTTTCCCCGGCACGGCGGAGCGCAAGCAGGCGTTGGTGAACTATGCGAAGGCGCATGATTTGGGCGCGCCGGTCGTCATTCCCGCTGACGTGAGCGACAACACGTTGAAGGTGTGGCGCGACGCCGGAGTAAAGGCGGTGCTATTGTCGTCTCTGGCGGCTTCGACTTCGCCGCTGTCCGATTTCGGCGCGCGAGCGCGAGCGCTGGGGTGGGAGCCGGGGCAATTGTGGCTCGAACGTCCGGCCACGACGGTTATCGATGCGAAGGCGTTTGTGGTGGAGCCGGTGGTATTGTCGATGCTCTCCGCCGATGCGCAGGCGGACTACCTTCGCTGGGCCGCGTTGCGCGGCCTGCCGGTGAGTGATCTCAAACGACAATTCACACTCGTGTCGTCGGCTCGTCTGCTGGGCGAGGCTTTGAAAGGCGCCGGACGCGAATTGAGCCGGGAGAAGCTCGTAACCGCGCTGGAGGGAATCCGTTCATTTCAGCCCGGGTTGATGTCCCCGCTAAGCTTTAGCGAGCGTCGTCATACGGCGACCAATGGCGTCTACGTGGTCCCGCTCTCGACAGGAGCGACGACGCCCGCACCCGAATGGGTTCCCGTCGATTGAGCTATGATCACACGCTCTGCTCTCATGTCGGCTGTGCAGGACCGTGCGCATGGATGTGTTTGCCACGGTTGTCCGTCCAGGTTTCACCCGGGTTGATCAGCGCGGGCGACTTGGATGACGCGCCGACGGCAGCATTTGGGACGGCCGAAACGAGAGGTGCGGCACCCAATAGCGAAATCAAAAGCAAGACGGCCGCCCGTTTGGACGGGAGCCGAAAACCATTCGGTTGCGGAAAATGAAAAACGCGGACTACGCGACAGGAGGAAACACATGGGAGGCTGGAGGAAAAAACGGGCCACAAGGAAAGACGCTGACGGGGCGTCAGGGAACGGAGCTCTGCACGGCCGTCGCCGGGCGCGAGGGCCATTTGGCGCGGAGGGCGGCGAGTTCGCTCCGGGTGATGTTCAGGATGCCGCCGTGGCGCTTTTCGCCGGCGCCAAACGAATAGGCGTCGGACGGGAGCAGCTTGAAGCCGCTCGGGTCGTCGAAGTTCGTGATAACGACCGGGAAATATCCCCCCTTGCCGGGTTTATCGACGAGGAGGGCCCACTTCTGCTCCTGGTTGAACTGGAAGAGAGCCGGGCCCTCGACCTGTCGGCCGGTGTAGCCGAGGCGGGCGATGTCGCCGATGCGCTGCCAAGGGCCAGTGAGGGAATCAGCGCCTTCGAACGTGATCTGGGTATCGCGCGAAGCGCGATAAAAGCGGTGCTTCTGCCCCTTCACCTGGATGATTTGCGTATCGATGATGTCGCCGGCGTTCACCCCGGAGCCGTTGCGCTCGATGTAGAGCTCGGGCGGTGTGAAGGAGCGAAAGTCCTTGGTGCGGGCGTAATAGATGCGGGCCTCATTACCGCCGTCGCGCGGAGAGATCGTGGTCCAGTAAACGAAGTAGTCGCCCGTGCTCTCGTCGTAGATCGCCTCGGGAGCCCAGGCGCAGCCGGCTCCGGGGATCGCGCTCGCGACATCAACCATCCAAGACGCGGACCAGTTCACGAGGTCGGTCGATTCCCAGAAGACCAGAGAGGTGCTGCCATGAGTTGCAGCGGCTTTCCAGCTCTTGCCGTTGGCGATGCGGAGATCGGTGGCGAGCAGGTAGAACTTTTTCCCGTCGGGCGAGCGGATGATCGATGGATCGCGCACCCCTTTGTCGCCGAGCGCGGAGACGAGGACGGGCTCGGAGTTGTTGAGGTCGGTCCAGTGGAGGCCGTCCTCACTCACGGAAAAGTAGATCTGCTCGCCGCGCGCAGACTGGCCGGTGAAGTGGACCAACAGATACGCGCTCGCCGGCTCGGACGGAGCGGCGGTGCAGGTGCCGCCCCCCGCAAAAACGAGGGCGGCGAAGGTCGCGCAAGCCGAGAGCAGGCGGATGGCAGAGGAAACGAGGGACATAGTTATTGAGGAAGAAATTTATTGAATGGGAAGGCGGTGGTAACCGTCTAGGATGGGGCGCGGAGGGCCGTCGGGGGGAGCACCGGCCGGCTTTGTCAAAAGTCGAGGTATGACGTCTTTGGTTCGGCTTTAAAGTCCGGGCGCTGTAGTTTGACGAGGTAAATGCGGATCAGTTGGAGCTCTCGATCCGATCGCTCACGCGAAAGTAATCGAAGTCCACGCAACCTCCGAGATATCGCGTCGAGTAATAGAATAGACCGAAGCGATAACCCATGAAGTGTGGCCAGTCGTAGACCATCTGTAGGGTATCGCCGATACGCGTCCAACGCTTGCCATCGAGGCTGTAGTAAAATGCGGCCTTGTCGGTTTTTTCGCGGAAGTCGCAGTCCACCTTTAGATATACGCGAACCGCGTCTAGCGGCAGCGTTTCGATCACCTTGCCGAAGGCGTCGTCCTTTTTCTCGGCTCGCTGCATGACCAGGTATTTTTTCAAGCCCTGCTGTTTCACGCCGACGAAGCCGTATTGGTTCTGATAGGAAGAGAGGCCGGCAACGTCGCCGTCGTTCATGTTGCGAATCTCGATCGCGGTCTCGGCTGAACTGGTCGGGCCGAAGGTGCGCTGGGTAAGCGTGTTTCTTGCCTCGTGAATGTGGCGCGAGATAGAACCGGATTTCAGGCGCAAGAACCCGGGACGTTCGGTGAGCGACCAGAGGTTGTTGTTCGGATTGTGATTCCACTGCCACTGGAGCTTCAGATTGGAGCCATTGTAGCCATATTCGTTAGCCGCTAGGCGATCGGTCAGCGCATCCTCGACAAGGACAACATTATCAATCGACAGATCAAAAAGATGCTTCGCCTTGTTCTCATCGGCGGAGAGATCTCCAATCGGTCCCCATGCACTTTCGATAAAGAAAATCGAATGCTGGATGTCGGCAGCGACTGGCACGGTGAAGCGACCCGAGACAGGGGTCCACTGGCCCTTTTTCACTGCTTGATCTTGAATGACGATGAACGCGTCGCCGTTGCGGACGGTAAGACGGATGACGCGGTCGTCAGCCACCACCACGCGTTGGCCCGAAGCATCCGTGTAGTCGTCATATTTCACACGAACCGAGGCCGTGTAGCTGGCACCTGGCTTGAGCTTGCCGCTAATATTTTGGACCGGGCCGGCGATGAAGGACTCTCGACGCTTTACCTGCAGGACCCGGTTGCCGTCGCTTTCGCGCATGATGCCGAGTTTAGCGAGGTGCTCGCCGCCGTTGACGCTCCACAAGTCCGCGGTGTCCGATTCGAAGTCACTGCCTGCAATCAGGTTCGCCGTGGCGGAAGCGGAGGCGAGTTGGTTCAGTTCGGAATGTGAAATTCCGGCAGTGATGCCAGTGCCCAGCTCCTTATCCGAAAACAGGTGACGCACCGGGCCGTTGTTAAACTCGTCGGACTCGACGATGTTGGTTTTGGGCGCTTGGGCTTTGCCGGGCAAGGGCAGGATCTCGTCCACGCTCGCTCCATCGTGGCCGAGCACCGGCCAGCCATCAGCCGTCCACTCGACGGGAATGAGCACCGGGATCCGCCCAACCGCGCCGGTATCCTGGAAAAGCAGCGCATACCACTTCCCGTCGGGCGTATCGACCAAACCGCCTTGGGCGACACCGGAGGACGGCAGGACGATTTTGCCGTTCTTGTCCTTGATATCGCCCGAGAAGATCTTGCGCGCCTCCCAAGAGGACGGGTCGTTGATGTCCTTGCCGCGCCAGATGCTTTCGACCCGCCGCTCGCGAAGCTCGATCACCGGGAGGTAATAATAATCGCCTCGCTTGAAAGCATGCGCTCCCTCGACCCAGTTCTTGTTCCCATCGTGACTCATGGGCTTTTTCCAGAACTTTTCCGGACCGAGCGTCACTTTATAAGTCTTCGGCTCGACAAACATCTGGCGGTAGTGATGGCCGTCCTGCCCGTAGAACACGTAACGGTTCTCTCCGTCGAGGATCAGCCCGGGGTCGTAGCATTTATCAACTACATCGCAGCGCCACTGGCCCTTCTCTATGTTGTCGGTCGAAAAGATGTAGGACTGATTGGTGGTGTTGCAGGCGTTGATAACAAAAAAACGTTTCAGTTTTTCGTCGTAACGGATGTTGGAGGCCCACGAGCCACTCGCGTAGTCGTTCTTGCCGTTTTTGAGCGAGAAGGCATCGCTGCGGTCAATCTGGGCGTAACAGTAACTCGCAAGCTCCCAATTCACCAAGTCCTTGGACTTCATGACCGGAATGCCCGGCGACATGTGCATGGTGGTGCTCACCATGTAGTAGGTGTCACCGGCGCGGGTCACGCAGAGGTCGGGCACGTCGGCGTAAATGACCGGATTGGAGAAGGTGCCATCGCCGCGGTCGGAAACGGGAAACGCCTGCGCGTCGGCAGGAGCAAAAAAACAACCCACGGTCACCGCAAGTGCCAGCGAGGAAACGACCGGGTCACCGATCTTGAGGAATGAAAATATTGAACGCATAGGGATAGGGCGGGCGGATGGGGCAGGCCGTTGGTCAGCTACCGTCTTTCGTCCCTTGCCCGATCCGGTAGTAGTCGAAGTCCACTCGGCCGCCGGCGGTCTTGGTCGAATAATAGAAGAGGGCGAAGCGATAACCCATGAAGTGCGGAACGGTGTATTTAAGGGCCGAGGGGCGACCGATAGGGGTCCATGATTTGCCGTCGAGGCTGTAGGAGAAGCGCGCGAGTTCAGGCGCGGGCGCGAATTCGCATTCGACCTTGAGGTGAACGGTTTTGCCGGAGAGGGGGACGGAGGCGATTTCCTCGGGAGTGTCGGAGTCGGCGCTCACCATGACGAGAGAGCGGGTGCTTCCGCTCATCTTTACGCCCACAAAACCATAGCGTTTCTGAAATGCGGCGATGCCGGCATAGTCGCCGTCTTTCATGCCGCTCACGTCGATGCTGGTGGCCGCGGAACTGCTAGGACCAAAGGTGCGCTGGGTGAGGGTATTCCTGGCCTCTGGCAGGGTGGAAACGACCCGGTTGGTGATGATGCTCAGGTAGCCCGGGCGCGCGGTGAGCGACCAGTAACGAGGCTCGGGATTGTGATTCCATTGCCAGGCGAGGGGCAGGTTGGGGTCGCCGGGCCGGCGGTTGAATTCGTCGGAGGCGACGATGCCGGAGGCACCGGAGGCGCCCTGTCCGCCAGCGGGGATATTGAGCATCATGGGCGCCTTGCCGTCTTCGCCGAGAACGGGCCAGCCGTCTTTCCACGTCACGGGCACGAGGTAAGGGACGCGACCGACGGAGTCGTTGTCCTTGAAAACGTAGGCATACCATTTGCCTTCCGGGGTGTCGATCAGGCCGCCCTGGGCGATACCGCGATCATCGAGCACGATGCGACCCTCATAGGGACCGGTGAGTGTGTCGGCGCGGTGGACGATGACGGTGCGCGCCCAGCGGGTCCCGGGCGAGGCGATGTTAACGAGGTAGTAGCGGCCGTTGATCTTGAAAAGCTGCGTGCCCTCGCCTTTGAGCCCTCCCTGGTCGGCGCCGAAGACGGCGTTGACGTTTTCGACGAGCACTTTGTGCACGCCGTCGGGCTTGATTCCGGAGAGATCGGATTTCAGCTCGGAGATTTCGATGCGAGCGTTCCCATAAACCAGATAGACGCGACCGTCGTCGTCGAAAAACAGGCTGTGGTCACCGATCGCGGGTTCGAAACTCGTCTCTTTCCACGGGCCGTGATCCGGATCGCGCGTGCTGTAGAAGTGGGTGCGTCCGCTAGTGGCGGAGAAAGTCGAGGTATAGAACACGCCGTCGTGGTAACGCAGGCTGCTGGCCCACGAGCCGGCACCGTAGGCGTTTTTGCCGTTTTCGAGGCGCATGGCTTCGTTGTCGGCGAGGGTTTCATAGGCGTAGGAGGCCATGCGCCAATTGACCAGGTCCGTGGACTTCATGATCGGGAGGCCCGGGCTCATGTGCATCGTCGTGCTGCTCATGTAGTAGGTTTTCCCTACACGCATGATGGCGATGTCCGGGACGTCGGCCCAGATAAGGGGGTTATGAGCAGGATCCGCTGGTGCCGCCGGAAGCGGCGGAGACGCGACGGAGGCGAGGACGAGACTCACCAAGAGGGAAAGGATCGGGCGGTTCATAGTAGCGGCTGCGAAGAGGAAGAGAGTGGGGGAATCACGAATTTTATTGATACTGCTGAGCCGTGGACATGAGGGCTACCACGCTTCAGTAGGCGTCAGCATCGCTGATGAGCTTGAACGTGGCATCGCTCTTGTCGGCGCTGTTGGTGGCCGAAGTGATAATCTCGGTCGTCAGTTTGCCCGTCACCGCCGAGCACCGGAGATAACGGGACGGATCGGCGAGCGACTGGAAAGCCGTCAGCTTTTTATCCGACGGCACCGGAATTGTTTTAAAGGTCGCACGCCGGCGGAAGTCCACGCTGGCGTCGTTCTTTTCCAAAGCGACGGCATCGCCTTTCACGGTGAGATAATAGCCCGGATGGGTCACCGACTGCATCGACACCGTGCCGAGCGTGGCCTCGTCGGTCAACCCCTGGGTGACGTCCCAGCGGAAGGCTCGGTCATCGGCCGGCAAGGTGTCCAACTTCACGTCGAAACCAAGGAAGGTAATATAGTGATCCGCCTGACGGCCCGACTGAATACGAACGGCCCCGCCAAGCGGTCCGGTCGAGGTGATGAATGATCGCGCGATTGTGCCGTCGGCGTTGTAGCTCATCTTCTCCACGCAAACCGAGCGCCGGCTCTGGCCGCCCGTCGGCTGGGCGGCGCTGTGGTAGAAGACATACCACTGTCCCTTGAACTCAATGACCGCTGGATGGCTCGTGTCGGAATTGAAATCTCCCTGGCTTCCGTCGGGGCGACGATTCTCGTTTAGGATAACACCCTTATATTGCCAAGGACCGCGCGGACTGTCGGACATCGCGTAAGCCACCTGCTGGGGCATGCTCATGGCGTCCACGAGGTAGTATTTTCCTTTCGCTTTATATAGCCAGGGAGCTTCCCCAAATCCACATCCGGGGGGACGATCCTTGATTTCGATCCTCGAAAAAATGTCCGCGCCTTCGGTTATCTTCCCGTCTCCGTTGAGGTCCTTTAACGAAATCATATCCTCGTTGAGCAAGGCGTAGTGCAACGTGCTATTACCCCAATAAAGGTAGGCCTGACCATCGTCGTCCACGAAGACGGTCGGGTCTATATCCTCAATGCTGTCCTCGGGACCGCCTGTGGTAATCGCGTTATCAAACAGCGGACCGCCGATCGCATCGACAAACGGCCCGGTTGGTCGATCCGACACCGCCACAGCTACGCTGTAACCGTGGCCACCCGGACGTCCTGTCGTGGAATATAAAAAATACTTCCCGTGCCGCTTAACCACTTGGCAAGCCCAAGCCGTGCCCCCCGCGGCCCAGGCAAAATCGGTGACCTTCATAACGACCCTTTCGTATTTCCAGTCCACCATGTCCTTGGTCGAGTAGCAGACCCACTCGTTCATGCTATACCAGCCACCGATGGCCGCCTCGTCGCGTCCGGCATAAACGTAGAGCGTATCGCCCTCCACCAGCGCGGCGGGATCGGCCGTGAAGAGCGGATTGCCCTCATCATCGCGCTTCAGAACCGGGTTGTAACTCTCGCGTTTCAACGGATGGCCGACCGGCGGCACGTTCACGTTAAACACCTTCGTGGCGGTGACGCCGTCTTTGCCGATGCCTCCCGCGGCTTGCGCGGAAATCGGAGCAGTCGTAGCTGCCAGCAAGGCGCAAAGGGACGTGAGGATGACCGGAGAAAGATGACGGAAAAACAGATTGTTCATGCGAAGAAAAGGCACCGGGCCGAAACTCGGACCCGGTGCTTTGGGTAATGTGGTGAGGGTGTATGCGCCGCCTGAATAGATCAACGGGGTTGCAGGGTCAGGACCACCACGCTGGTCGGCGGAAGGGTGTAGGTGAACGAGGAGGCGGTGCCGTTCAGTGTCGTGACGACGGGCACCACATTTTTCGGATGGTCGATGGAGTTGGTGTCATCGGGCTTTGCCGAGAGGGTGGTCACCGTGGTCTTCGATTTTAACGCGGAGACGCCCTTGAGCTGGAAGGACAGCGTCTGGGGAGTGGCCTCGGGATTCACCAGCTTGAGGAAGATCTCCCCGGTCTTGCTGTCGCGCGTGGCGCAGCCCTGGACGGGGGATTCCGAGGAGGTGACCGTCAGGAACTCATCGCCGACGTTACGGCTGAACATGCCGAACGCATAGTAGCTCGGCGAACCGAAAGACGTAAGCGCGTCGTAGCCGATCAGGTTCGGACGCCACTGCCAGGCGCCGGGGTTCACGTTGGCCAACATCGGCGCGTAGCAGTGCATCTTGACGATGTCTGCATTGCGCTCCATCGCGGCCATGAACACGGCGTCGCCGATGGCGGCCTTCATCGAGGGAGTGGGCGCCATTTTTTTTGCGGCCTCGTTCCAAGGCGGCACGGCCGAGTCTTCGTGCGCCGCCCATTCACCGAGGAAAACCTCAGGGCCCTTACGGTCCAGGTCCTTTCCGTAATCAGCCGATTTTCTGAGGTAAGTCTCGGCGCTGCTGTAGTCGTGCCAGTCGCCCATATCGGGCTTACGTCCATCGTGTTTGGCCGTAGGAATGGTCGAGATCAGCTTCAGCCGAGGATACTTGGCCTTGATGGCATCGGAGAACTGCGCGTAGCGACCGTCGTAGGTGTTCGCCTTGTCAAAGAAGTCTTCATTGCCGATTTCGACGTAGTTAAGATTAAACGGCTTGGGGTGGCCATCCTTGGCGCGGCGCGCGCCCCACGGGGTGGTGGTGTCTCCGATCACGTATTCGATCTCGTCCAGGGCTTCCTGCACAAAGGGTTCCAAGTCGGGTCCCGGTTTGACGTATGCTCCCCAAAGCGAATAGCCGGCGTAAACGCCGAGAACCGGTTCGGCCCCCATGTCCTCGGTCCATTGAAGAAATTCCAGGAAGCCCATGCCGTCGCTCGAACGGTAGTTCCATGAACCGTTGTGCCCGGGTCGGTTTTCGATCGGACCGAGCATTTTTTTCCATGGAAACCGATCTTCAATCCTGTAGCCTTGCACGTAGTTGCCGCCGGGGAAGCGAAGGAATTTGGGGCGGAGGTCCACCATCATTTGCATGAGGTCCTTGCGGAGGCCGTTCGGGCGGTCGTTCCAGGTCGGCGGGAACAGCGAGACGAGGTTGAGCCAGACCGTGCCCGGCCGGTCCTGCGTGATTTGAAAACGCGCCTTCGCGGTGGGCGCGACTTTGTCGGTCGCGAGCGTCACTTCGAACTTCGTCCATTTTGGCGTCAGTCCCGAGAGGGTTTTCGCGGCAAAGACTTGGCGTCCGTCGTCACTCACGATGGACACCGTGAGCGGGCCGGAGAACCCGGCTTCCGCCCGCGCCCACAGCGAGGCGCGGTAATGGGTTCGGGGATGCACGGGGATGCCCCAGTAGCCGGTGTTTGCGACACCCGCGGGACTCTGCTTAGACGCTTGGGTGACCGTGAGCCGCAGGCTGGTCGGGAGCTGGTCGTTGAGGGGATCCGCGGAGTCGAGCGCGATGGTCGCGACCGACGGATCGTCCGCCACCACCACCAGTGCACCGGCGTGTCGGCGTTGTCGCGGAACGCACGGTTTTGAATCAGTTCCGCGTAGAGACCGCCATCGTAGGAATGGTTGATCTCCTCGGTCATCAGGCCGTAGAGACGCGGGCTCACGTCCCCGGCCGAACGGGTGGCGTCAATCGTGAAACTTGGACCGGCGATCAGTGCGGCGGCGGAGGCGAATAGGAGTGCGAAGGTGCGGATTGGATTCATTGGGATTTTCGAAAAGGGGCGGTTCATTGCGACTTGCCGCCCGTGAAAACAAAGGCGGCGAGAGTCGCGCAGGCGGAGAACAGGCGGAGGGTGGATGATAGGGGTGATGCAATCATGAGGACGGGATTTGTTGAAAAGAAAGGAGGCGGGAATCCGCCGGACATGGGGCCGCCGAGGTCAGCGGGGCACGCCGGCGGATCACCCGCGCGCGGGAGGGGTCGATGTTATGGCTTCAGGGATAAGGTGGCGGTGAGGCGGTCCAAAACTCGCCCGACCCCTTCGGATAAGTTACGATGCGGATCAGTTGACGTGTCGCGTCGTGTTGCCGTCGCGCCAGACGCCATCGACGTGGACCGTGCGCGGGGCCGCGAGCAGTCCGCGCTCGTTGCGCTGGAGTCGCCCGATGAGCATGTCCACGGAGGCCTCGCCGATATCGCGCGTGCGCTCGTCGATGCCGGACATGCCGACGGGCGCACAACCGAGTTCCAACGCGGCGACGCCGAGTTCCTCGGGCACGGCGGCCACTTCACGGATGACGCGCAACATGTAGTCCGCGCTGGAGAGCAGCACGGCATCCGGTCGTTCCTTCCGCAGCCAAGCTCGCACAATTTCGGGCGTCGTATCATCGCCGTGGAGCATCAGCGGAGCCACCCGTCTTTCCGGGGGTAGCTGATTGAGCTTCACGAGATTCGCCGCCTCGTATTGGTGCTCACAGCGGATGTTCAGGACGGGGTTGTCGAGAAAACCGATGCGCTGGTAACCTCGGGCTTCCAGCACTGCCCACGCGCGGTTGAAGTTGTGAAAGTAATCGATGCAGGTGCGAGAGAGTCCGAGCGTCGAGACCGATAAGTCGGTGGTAACCGCGGCGAAATTTTCCCATCGGGTGAATCGACTTGGGCCGGTATGGAGTTTGGGCGCGAGAATCAGGCCGTGGATACCGCGGGTGACGAGGATTTGGTTCAATCGTTCCGGCGGCGTGTCATGGGCTCCTACGCGAAACTCCTCAATCAGATAACCGCGTCGTTTGGCCTGCGACTCCATCCCCGCCCACATGGCCTGAAAAATCGGGTAGTTGCGCCAGTTCCAGTGCGCTTCGGGCTCGTTAAGCACGGCGAGCACGGTATCGCGTCGCGTGGCATGGAGGCGCGACATCAGAAGCGAGATCAACGGGTCGGGCTGGTAGCCCAGCTCGCTCGCGGCCTTGAGCACTCGCTCTTTGGTGGCGGTCGCGATCTCCGGGTGGTTGCGCATGGCCATCGATACGGTCGATCGGCCAAGCCCCACTTTGCGGGCAATATCGGCCATGGTGATGAGGCGGGCAGGCATTTCTGACATGAGATCGTGCGTTCCGTGCGGGGGAGGGAACGGGGCAAAAGGGGGCAATAAGTTTTGTTGGTTTTAGCATGGCTCCCTCTCGTGCCACCGCGTCCCTCCGGCTCAACTAGTAAACTACAAAAAACGACCCCTTATGATCGCCGCCCCTTATGATCGCCCCCCGTTCAGGCCTTGGCGCGACGGCGGCGGAACCCCATCGCTCCGACCAAGGCGAGCCCGCCGGCAGCGATGCCATAGGTCGAGGGCTCGGGGATCGCGGAAGTGACCGACAGCGTAACGTCATCCCAAGCTATAGCATCCTGTCCAGTTGGCTTTTCAATGATTACCCCAAGTTTCCCGCCGACCGATCCAGCCGTCGCCACAATCGAGTCGAAGGTATACGTTTGATAAGGACTGCCGGTAACATTCTGCGTGAAGGTGCTGATCACGTTGGTTGGCGAGATTGGCGTGCCTGGGGCGTCAAAGAATAAGGTATATTTGATCTGGGAAGCAGCGCCCCAACTTTTACCAACGAAGCTAAGGGTGAATACGTCTCCGGCCTGAATCGTATAATCGCTCAAATTATAAGCCCCGTTTCCACCAGCAGAGGCTATAAAGGCGGAACGTCCGTTATTATAAGTGCCCCACCAACCGGCTAATTCCACGCCCCCGTCACTGACTGTGCCATAATTAGACCAACCAGGGATATCTGGAGCCGAGTCAAATCCGCCGAAATTATTCTGCGTCGTCGCCTCAAAGTCACCGTTTGTTAGCGTAACACTTGCCGCCTGCACACTTGATGCCGCCAATATCGTCGCGGCCAAAAAAAACATCTTGTTCATATTTTTTCCTTAATTTTTTATGGGGTTGTTTATTTGTTCACCGAGCTCCACGGGAACCGTTGATAAAGAGGTAGGGCTACTGATAAGAAACTGGGTTTGCCGGGGATCGGGTCAGGAGTGCGTGGTTAGCAGTTCGCCGGCACGACCGCTCCTGTGCCGTTCGGCACTGCACCGCCGGTCCAGTTGGTTCCGTTGTTCCAGTCGGTGCTGGTGCCACCAAGCCAG
Source organism: uncultured Opitutaceae bacterium (assembly GCA_967755175.1). GTDB lineage: Bacteria > Verrucomicrobiota > Verrucomicrobiia > Opitutales > Opitutaceae > Rariglobus. The sequence goes on from CBRAFO010000007.1 coordinate 70,682, forward strand.
TCTGCCGCCTGCGCTGCGGGGCAGCAGACGGTGACGAGGGTTACGGTGAGGGCGATCCCCGACCATTTCAGGAGGGGCGTTCGAGTGGATTTCATGAGACAGTGGAGGTATGGGGGCTTGCCGAGAGTGCCGGCATGCATGATTAACAACGGCCTAATCTAGCCAATCTTGCCCTCCTCGGGCAATGGGCGGAAACACTCATGCCTCCCTCGGCGCTGTCTTCAAAGTAACCCGGAGCTTTGCTTAGGCCCTGCGGGTGAGGCGGAAACCAAGCTGGGCCGGCGTTGACCTCGGCGGCACGGGCCGCTGGCCCGCCTCCGCCCCGGCCGCCTTGGCCGAGCATGGTTCCGCCTCACGAAGCATCGGTCTATTTTGAAGACAGCGCTTAGCCGTAGAAATTCAGTCGAGAGGGTCGTATCGAGGTAATTTGACGGCACCTTTCAGAGTGCGTCATCCGCTCGAAATACCCACGGGTATTCCTTGGGATTCCTCCTCTGAAATGCGCTCGCCATCTCACCCCGCTACTCCGCCTTCGACTGCATTTCTACGGCTTAGGCCATCAGTGCCCCCGGGATCGCGGCCGCGTCTACAGATACGATTTGTGGTCGAAGGCGAACTTCAGCAGGCTGTGCGAGCCGTAAATGTTGAGCTTCCTGCAGATGTTGTGGCGGTGATTTTCGACGGTTTTCGTGCTGATTTTCAGCAGGTCGGCGATCTCCTTGCTGGTGCGGTCTTCGGCGATGAGTTTCAGGACACGCGTCTCGGCGGTGGTGAGGGAGTCGAGGCTGGGTTTGCTGAGCAGCAGGGATTTCACGCGATCCTCGCGGCGGATGCCGATGGTCGCGAGAGCCGGGCTGAAGAATGTTTTGCCCTCGGCCACTTCCAACAGCGCGGAGACGACTTCCTCGCCGGCGTTCTCCTTGAGCACGTAGCCCTTCACGCCGATGTCGAGAGCGGCGTTGAACAGGTCCTCGTCGTGATACATCGTTAAAAACACGATCTGCGCGGAGCTCTGCAGTCTCCTGAGTTCGCGTGCCATCTGCAGCCCGTTGAGATGCGGCATGTCCACATCCAGAACGATGATGTCGGGCTGCAACTCAGCGGCCATCCGCAGGCCAATCGCGCCGTCGGCAGCCTCGCCAACAATGCCAAACCTCGTGTTTTCCCCGATGATTTCGCGGAGTCCGCGACGAAACACGGGATGATCATCGACGATCAGCAGCTTCATTCGGCTTTTCATTTCGTTAGCGATTTGAGTGGGAGTTGAACTTGCAGATTCAGACCTTGGCCGGGTGACGAATCGATCCTGGCGGTGCCGCCCATGATTTCGGCGCGTTCGCGGATGCCGCTGAGGCCGAAACCGGCATCGGACGTGGCACCGCCCGCAGGGAGTCCGCGGCCGTTGTCACGGATCGAGATGGAGAGGACTTCCGGGGTAATTTTAATAACGACCGTGGCTTCGGTGGCGCCGGAGTGTTTGATGATGTTGTTGATGCCTTCCTGGATGATGCGGTAAACGTGGATCTCGGAGTTGCTGTTGAAGATCCCGTCGATTTCATCCACATGGCACGCGAAGCTAACGGAGTGGCTTTCCGACACCTTGCGCGTGAGGGCACGGATGGATTGCGTCAGACCGAGACGGTCCAACTGATAAGGTCTCAGGTCATGGGTGATTTCCCGGACTTCATTGAGCGCCTGCCCCGTCGTATCGGAAATTTCCTCCAGCCGCTGGCGCACACCCGATTGATCCGCTATCGACTGGAGCGCCAAATGGGCCTGGCTCCGGATGGCCAATAGGTTCTGGCCAAGGCTGTCGTGCAGGCTGGCAGCGATGCGCCGGCGCTCGCTCTCCTGGCTTTCCAACATCCCGCGTGCGAACTCGAGTCGCGATGCCTGCTGCCTCGCGAAGCGTCTTTTGAGGAAGTCCATGCGCAGGAGCGAAGCGGCCAGAATCGTTAGAAGCAGGCAGATGGCGGTGGCGGTCCGTTGCCACGTCCACCACGGCGGGCCTTGCAGCAGGGCCACATCGAGCGGCGTCCGCAACAACACTTGCGCCAGAGTCACGGACGAAGAGGCTGTTTCCAAAACACAGACGCCGGTGACCCTGAGCACGCTGCCTGTCGCGGCCGGCTGCATCTTGTTAGCCGGATTTTCGAGCACGGCTTCGAAAATATGGCGGTCCGCCTGCAATTCCAAGATCTGGTCCGCTCCCCGTGTTTTGGAGGCAAGCAGCCGAGCTTCGATTGTCACAAGCATGCCATTGCGTGCCGGATCGGGATTATCAGGATCCAAATTTGCCGGCACCACCGGCTGGCTGGTCTCCCGTGTGCGCCAGGTGGTGTAGGTCAGTCGCGGGACGGAATTCTTCGTTCCGGGAAAACCAATCGCTTCCACAGTCGTGTCGACCCGTGAGGGAGGTTCGTTGTGTGTCTCGATCCTCACACCTCCGGATTCATCCTGGAGATAGAAATAGCGATCGCTTCGATAGGTGACCGTGCCGGCGACCTTCACTTGATGCGGCCAGCCAAGTTCCGATCCGGATCCTATCAGGCTGTTGACCAGAACAGGTTTGGCGGGGAGCTCCGGAGCAGGCTCCACCACTTCGATAAAAGTGCGGGATGGAACGAGCAACGCCGGACTCCCGAACAAATCCTGCGAAATCACTCCGCGCAGGCGCAGCGTCGAGTTGACGAGGCTTTCCAAACCCTGCCGATCCGTCCGTCCGACCCAGACGAGGAGCGGAACCCGCTTTCCCATGACCAGCACCGTCCCGTCGGCATTCACCGCGCGTGCCACCCCTTCGATCTCGGTCCATTGACTATCCCGATAACTCGCCGCAGGTGCCTCCGCCGATGGGATCACCGGGGGCGGCAAATTCTGCCAGCCGATAATATCGACCACAGCGGGACGGATGCCCGCCGCATACTTGCCTGGCAAGAGAGGACCTCCGATATGCACCGCTTGTCCGACCTGTAGTTGAGTGCGGAGTTTTCGCTCCGGCTGGGAGACAAACATGCCGTTTTGCGCGTCCTGAATGAAGATACACTCTTTGTCGCGCACCCGGTCGTTGAAAGTGACCACTCCGCGCATGAAAAAATACCCTCCTGGCCCGGCTTCAACCGGGTCCCTCAACGGCGGCTCCAAACCTTGCAGTGACTCGCCGGGTTCATCGAAAAATGACACATCCAGCTCCGACGGTGCCCAGATGAGGCCCGTCTTCAGATGTTCCCCCGCATCACGCACCCCCTCCCGGACGCCCCGGAATCTGGCGCGCAGGTGCGGACGCAGCGACGGTAAACTTCCCTGCCAACTGGCGACCCGCACCAGCACGCGATTGCCACCGACAGCCAGCTCCAAGGTCGCGGACCTGCCGTCCGTTGCAAGGAATTTGACCGAGCCTTCCCCTTCCACCCACCGATAACGGTCCTCCACCGCCAATTCCTGGCTCGGATCGAAGGGCTGCGGATCCGGCCATGCTCCACCGGCCAAAACGGATATTTGCATCTCTTGCACCGCCAGTCCCACTTCGGCCGCTGTTCTGGCTTTGAGCGGCTCCAAGTTGCCCACCGAATAGTCGGTCCAGAATTCCCGCGAAATCCCTTGGGCCGTGCCGGAATCCGAACCCGCCGGCGGGACCTCGCCCCCCCGCCGCCAAGGAAGAACGAAACGCCCATCGATGACCGACTGTTTCAGCGTCGGTCCTTCCCACGAGACAGCCAGATTACTTGCGCCCGACTCCTGTTCCTGAAGCGCCTCGATATAATACGATTTCCCCGCTTCCAAAAACAGAGATTCAGAGCGTTGGGAGGGAGATCGTGACCAATCGTGCGGGTCAGTAAACCCCGACATAAAAGCGATTCTGCGCGCCCGCGCCGGGTCAGTGCCCGTGCTCAACCACAATTCCGACGCATCGTCGCTTGCGATCCAGAAGGTATAATTGCCTGTGACCGGTGGACGCAGCCAGCCGCGCATGCGCGTCAAACGAAAGTCTCCCTCATTTTCCGGAGCTTCGAACAAGGCGCGAATATCCCGGCCCGAGGGTTGAAACGGGAATCCAGGAAGACTGGCGACATAAGGCGCGCAGGCCGATGCTTTCAACGAAACCCGCTGGCCGGCCCGCACGGAAATGTCCCACGAATCCGGATGCAGCGCCACCGCGCCGGTCGCATCCTGAAGGACGATCATGTTTCGGCTCGCATCCACCAAGGTCACGACGCCAGTCAATGAAAGCGCACACGTGTTGTTGGCAGAAAGGTCCTGCTTCGCGAAGATTTCAGCAACTGTCGTCACTGCGGAACTCCCGGCCCTGCATGGACAGACGATGACCAACAGAATTAGGATTATTGTCAGAAAGCGGAGCATCAATGGAAGCGCGTGGACTTCACTTTAGTCGGCCGCCTTGTCCACGGGCAAGTCGCGCTGGGAAAATTGCCAGTGGTCAAACTTGAACAGGTCTTCGCCGGCCGCGCCGTGGTAGGTCCACGGACCCGGCCGGTCCTGCGTGATTTGAAAACGCGCCTTCGCGGTGGGCGCGACTTTGTCGGTCGCGAGCGTCACTTCGAACTTCGTCCATTTTGGCGTCAGTCCCGAGAGGGTTTTCGCGGCAAAGACCTGGCGTCCGTCGTCACTCACGATGGACACCGTGAGCGGGCCGGAGAACCCGCGCCCACAGCGAGGCGCGATAACGGGTCCGGGGATGCACGAGGATGCCCCAGTAGCCGGCGTTCGCGACACCCGCCGGCTTCTGCGTCGACGCTTGGGCGACCGTGAGCCGCAGGCTGGTCGGGAGCTGGTCGTTGAGGGGATCCGCGGAGTCGAGCGCGATGGTCGCGACCGACGGATCGTCCGCCACCACCACCAGTGCACCGGCGTGTCGGCGTTGTCGCGGAACGCACGGTTTTGAATCAGTTCCGCGTAGAGACCGCCATCGTAGGAATGGTTGATCTCCTCGGTCATCAGGCCTTAGAGACGCGGGCTCACGTCCCCGGCCGAACGGGTGGCGTCGGCGGAGGCGAATAGGAGTGCGAAGGTGCGGATTGGATTCATTGGGATTTCCGAAAAGGGGCGGTTCATTGCGACTTGCCGCCCATGAAAACAAGGGCGGCGAGAGTCGCGCAGGCGGAGAACAGACGGAGGGTGGATGATAGGGGTGATGCAATCATGAGGACGGGATTTGTTGAAAGAGAAGGAGGCGGGAATCCGCCGGGCATGGGGCCGCCGAGGTCAGCGGGGCACGCCGGCGGATCACCCGCGCGTGGGAGGGGTCGATGTTAAGGCTTTAGGGACAAGGTGGCGGCGTATCCGCCACTCGGGGAGAGGCGGAGGGTGAGCGTGCGCGCGTCACTGAGATTGCGGGTGGTTTCGACCACGGTCTCGGGCGCGGCGGGGTCGGCGCCGTCGGCGAACTCACGCAGTTGCCAGCCACGGCCATTGGCTCCGAGGGCCGTGAGCGGAACGTTTAGCGTGAGGGCGTCGTCGCCGTTCATCGCGGCAATGAACCAGCGCTTGCCGGAGCGGCGGGCGATGACGAGGTGTTTTCCGATTTCGGCGGAGAGGACGACGCTTTCATCCCAAACCGTGGGGAGGTCGCGGAAGAACTCGACGCCGGGCTGGCCGCGGTAGTTGGCGGGACTGTCGCAGAGAACGAGGAGCGGGCTGCGATAGACGACCGTCA
>CBRAFO010000008.1:0-69946 GCA_967755175.1 uncultured Opitutaceae bacterium
GCGGTTCAAGTCGGGGACGCGGCTTACGGTCGCGAACGGACCCTGCATGGTGTAGGTGAGCGACGACTGGCCGCTTCCGGTAAGCGCCAAGTAGCCGGATTTCCACGGCTCCCGGTTGGCGTCCACGTTCGCCTTCACCTCCTGGAGATCCGAGAGGGTAAGCGGGGCACCCGGATGGGTGTAGGCGAGGGCTTGGGGTTGTCCGAAGGCTAGCAGGAGCAGGGACGCTCCGAGGGTAAGAACCGAGTTTATTGGTTTCATTTTATCGGGGGGAAAGCAGGTCGGACGGGAGGGCGCTGACGGAAAGGCTCTAGGGGGTTGCCAGGATGTAGATTCCTTGGGGCGGCAAGGTGACGAAGCGGAATTTGTCGGGGGTGGTGGGCTGCCCGTTCAGGCGGATCTTGCCGGCGTTCACCCAGGCGACGTAGTCCTCCTCGGTGGCGTCGTTCAGCGAAAGTTGGCCGCGGCTGCCCGCTTCGAAGTCGATGTAGGAAGCAGCACCCCCGCCTTGGCCAAAGGTGATTTGCTTGGAGTCGGTCTGCATAAAAACTCCGTCGCCCGGGCCAAACGTGAGGATGCCGATGCCACGGCCGTTGCGCGGTTGAAACGCGGTGCCGTAGCGGCTCGTCACGACGAGGAGTCCGCCCGTGAGGGTCACGCGGCCGCTGGCGTTTTCATCCGCGATGATAAAGCCACCGAATTCGGTCGCGCCCGGCGGGTTGATCACGAGGATGCCGCCGCTCATGTTCACGATTCCTTGGGTATGGGGGAGGCGACCGTTGCCGACGCGGAAATTGCGCTCGCCGGGTTCGGCATCGTTGCGACTCTTAAGGGTCAGCTGTCCGCCGGTGAGGGTGAGTGTGCTCGTCTGGTTGTTGTTTTGCCCGACGGTGAGGCAGTAACGCGCGGTCACCGTGAGTTCGCCGCCGGTGATTTTCAGGTCGCCGCCGCGGTTTGGGAGGCTGCCGACCTTGAAATCCACACATTGGAAACCCGTTTTCCCGTCCGCCTCGGAGTAAACGAACGGGGCGTTCTGTGCGTTGGCAATGAGCAGGTCGCCGGCGTTGGCGGAGTTGGCCGCCGGAGGTTTGCCCGTCCAGTTGGCCGGAGAGCGAAAATCCGGGCCGGCAGAGCCGTTCCACTCGAACGCGCGGCACGGCGGGAGTGCGGCCAGTCCCACGAGAAGGGGGATGATGCCGAGGTGGATAGTGTGTAACGTTTTCATGGATGCCAGTAGTTCGGTCAGTTGAGGTCGGTCAGGTCATTCCCCCGTAGCAGGAGACGCGTTATCACGCGTGAAAACCGACAGGTCCCACTCGGCGTGCCAGCGGAGCACCGGGCGGTTGTTTTCCCACTCGACCGGGAGCCAGATATAACGGCCGTCGATGGCGTTTTTCGGCCGCCAGCGGTCACCCATGTAGATAAACTCACTGGGACGACCGGGCGCGGGCAGGACATAGGTGGACTGGGACTCAAACGTGATGGCGTTTTCGCGCTCCGTGCCCCGGCACGGATTGCCCAACGCGGTCCATGGTCCCCAAATCGAGTCGGCCATCGCGGAGCGTCCGGGATTGGGAAACCAGCCCGAGGTGCCGGAGGCGAACAGGTAGTATTTTCCGGCGCGTTTGAAGAGTGCGGGAGCCTCGTTGGAGGCATTGGGAAGGATACGCGTCCACTTGCCGGTGAAACCGCGATAGTCGTCCGTCAATTCGTGAAGGTGCAGTGTCTGGTTGTCCTCGGCGGAGGTCAGCAAGTAGCCCTTGCGGTCGTCATCCACGAAGAGCGTCATGTCGCGGGACATCTGGCCGCGCTTCAAATCGCGCCAAGCCATATCGCCGGCCACAACGGCTTCGTTGAATTGTTGCTTGTCCTTAAGCCGGTTGGGATCGGGTGCAGCCCCCGGGTCGAAACCGAGCGGCAGGACGCCTTGGTTGGGGCGGAAGGAACCCACATATTTATAGGGGCCGGTCGCCCTGTCGCTGACGGCCAGAGCGGCGCGGGCCATCCCGTAGTTTCGGCCCTTGTCCAAGTGAAACCACATCACGAAGGTCTTGGTCTTCGCGTTGTAGATGACCTTGGGCCGCTCGATGATGCAGCCCTTCACGATCTCGCTCTTGGGGTCGTCCGACACGGTCAGCGCGATCCCGCCGTCCCGCCAATGAACCAGATCCCGGGAGCTGTAAACATGCACGCCCACTTGGGCGTAGTTGCCCGCGTCGCCTTCGACTTTGTGCTCGCCGAACCAGTAATAAACACCGTCGTGCAGCAGGATACCGCCGCCGTGCGCGTTAATGGGGACGCCCTTGTCGTCCGTCCACAGTTCGCCGGGACGAAAGCCCCCCCTCCCCGCGTCCGCCGCGAAGGTGCTCGTCCCGGCGAACGCGAGGAGTATGAGCGTGAAGAGTGAGCGGTGGAATTTCATGATATCCATTATTGGACACGACTGAGATTGGGACCGAAGCGGTAGGATTCGCCGCGGCGCGTCGGTAGCTCGACCACACGATCACCGAGACGAACCTTGAGCGGCTCGCCGGCCAGCGACTGAATCTTGGCGGACGTGAGCACTCCGTTGGCCCAAACGAGATCGACTTCAAACCCACCGCGCGCGCGCAGGCCCTTGATCGAGCCGGTCGGCCACGCGCCGGGCAACGCGGGCAGCAAATCAATGATGAAACGCTCGTGGCGAGGATCGGACGGATCGAAGTGAAGCTCCTGACTCTGAAGGAGCATCTCGCTCATGCCGGAGACCGCGCCGAAGTTACCGTCAATCTGGAAGGGCGGGTGCGCGTCGAAGAGATTCGGATACGTGCCGCCTCCGTTGCTCATGTTGGTGCCCGAGGTGTTCACGTAGCGCAGTTGCCTTTGCAGAAGTTTGAACGCGTGGTCGCCATCGCGCAGGCGCGCCCAGAAGTTGAGCTTCCAGGCCAGGCTCCATCCGGTGCCGTCGTCGCCGCGCAGCTCCAGGGATTTTCTCGCGGCGATAGCCAGCTTGGGCGTGGTGACGGGGGAAATCTGCATGCCCGGGAACAGCGCATAGAGGTGCGAAGTGTGGCGGTGATGCGGCTCGGGGGCGTTCAGGTCCCAGTCCTTGCTCCACTCCATGAGCTGGCCGCCCTTGCCGATCTCGGGCGGACGGATTTTCTCGCGGGCCTCAGCGATCTTCTTCTGGAAGTCGGAATCGACCCCGAGATTCCGCGCCGCGAGCAGGTAAACCGAGAAGAGGTCGTGGATGATCTGCCGTTCCATAGCGGCACCAGCATCCACCTGACTTCTGAGGCCGGTGTCGGTCTTGAAGGTGTTTTCCGGCGAGACCGAGGGCGAGGTGACGAGTCTGCCGTCCTCATCCGGCGTCAGCATCGCGAGGTAGGCCTCGCAGGACTCCTTCATCGCAGGATAGATGGCGCGCAGATAGGCTTCGTCGCGGCTGAATGCATATTGATCCCAGAGCATGCGGCCATACCACGCGCCACCGGTGTAGAACGTGCCCCAAGGCAGGCCGCTACCGGGCGATGTGTAACCCCAGATATTGGTCTGCATGGCCAAGATCCAGCCGGGCGCGTTGAAGTAGGCCTTGGCGGTTTTGCGACCGGGTTCGACCACGCTGAGATTGAAACGGGCGGCCGGCAGCGCGCAGTCGTTCAAGTTGGCCGGACCGGCGGGCCAATAGTTCATCTGGTAGTTGATGTTCGACTTGTAGTCGCACTTCCACGGCAGGTCGTAACCGTCGCCCCAGATGCCCTGCGAGTTGGAGGGCAGCGGATTGTCCGGACGGCTAGAGGAAATCAGCAGGTAGCGGCCGAACTGGAAAAACAATGCCGGCAACGAGGGGTCGTCGGTCCCCATCTGAAACGCCTTCAATCTCTCGTCGGTCGGGGCTTGGGCGGCCTCGGTGACGGGAAGCGTGAACTCCACGCGGCGAAAGAAGCTTTGGTGCTCGGTGATGTGAGCCTGCTTGAGTTTGTCGTAGGACTTCGCAGTCGCAGCGGCCAACGTGCGGATGACAGCGGACTGCGGATCGGAGCCGCGGTAGTCCTTTGCATAATCGAGCACGTAACTGGTGGCGCATGCGAGCACCACCACGGCTTCGTCGGCACCCGTTACGACGAGCCGGTCGCCCTCGAAGGTGACCTTGCCGCCCGTCGTGAGGACGCGCACGCGCGCCTCGTAGTCCACGTTGCCCTTGCGGTTGTTCGTGTCGGTGTTGCCGCGCAGGACGAGCGTGTCCTGGCCCTCAGGCTTCGTGGTCGCGGACTTGCTTCGGTTAAGGCCCAATGTGAACGACACGCTGCCTTTGCGGTCGGCCGCGATGCGAGTGACCAGCGCCTGGTCGGCCGCGCTGGAAAACGTTTCGCGGGTGAAGGCGATGCCGCCGATTTTGAAATCAACACCGGCCACCGCGCGGTCGATGTCGAGCCAGCGGCGGTAATCGGTTCGTTCGCCGACCGGTTGTTGGAATTCGAAGGTCAGGTCGCCGAGCGTCTGGTAGGAGCCGTTGTAAACGCCGTCGAAGCCCCCACCCTGATTCGTCATCTTGTCCTTCGTGAGTTGGGCGGCCTCCTTGTATTTCTGCTCCTTGAGCAGGCGGCGGATCTCAGGCAGGGACTTGTAGGCCTCGGGCCGGTCGGTGTTGTGCTCGGGTTGGCCCGACCAGACGGTGATGTCGTTAAGCTGGAGACGCTCTTTGTCGGCCCCGCCGAAGATCATCGCGCCGAGGCGGCCGTTGCCCACGGGCAAAGCTTCCTCCCACTTGGCGGCGGGCGAGGCATACCACAACTGATTGGTCGCCGAAATAGCCGGGGCGGAGGATTCCGCGAAGAGCGGCGCGCACAGGGCCGAAGTCATCGCGACGGCGAAATGGTATAAGGAGCGGGTTAGCACTGGAAGCTATGGGAAAAGGTATGCGCCGAAGCGTGTGGGGCTGCCTTTGCGGGTTTTTAAAGACGCAAAAGCAAGCAGTGGCCATTATCAGGACGCGGCGGGGCTTGGGCGGAGCGGGATTCTCTACGGCTGGTTTTCGGCCGGGATGAGTGAATCCACTATGATCATTTCCAGCGGGCGCGGGGGAATGTCTTCTTCCAGCCTGACGCTTATCAGCGAACCCGGCATAAGGAATATATTACGGCGGCCATTGGGAATGGTGTTCACAAATCCGGTGGACATGGTTTGCCATCCTTGCCCGGTTTGCATGGCCACTCGGGTGAGATGATTACCGGGCTGGTCAGCGATTAATCTCAATTCACCACTCTGGAGGAGGAAAGGTTGCGTCTGATTATAGCTAACGGCCACATTCCCGGGCATGCCGTTGAAAAAGCGTAAGGCACCGACCGGGAAATGGGTGATCTCGTCGGGGACCACCACGCATTTATAGGTTTTGTCACCCTGCTTACTGAATAAAATCAACACCCGTGTGACCTTTTCAGGGAGAGTGGCGATCGCCAAGGGTTCGACTTTGGCTTTTGGCTTGGCGGAGTCGGCTTCCTCGGAGCTGTCTTTGGCGTAAAACTTCAAGACCGAACCCCCTGTATAGGTTTCGGGCTCGGAGAGGCTATAAGCGGGAATAGTGAATGTCTTCTTTTTACCCTGTGACGTGAAGGATACGTCCTCGATCGGGTCTTTAATCGCCAAGGTTTGAAAGGTAACCGTTTCGGCGGGAGATAGGCAGGGAAGGACGATCCCTGCCCATAATCCGAGAAGAGAGAATTTGATATTCATATTAGATATCCTCGGCGCTTAGCCAACGGAAGGACACGACCTTGAAACGACGTCCGAAGGCTTGGTTTTCGGTCGCGAGCCTATCGGGGTTTTCATTTCCCTTTTCAGCGATATCAGTGGAGTCCACATACTCAGGCAAACGTTGCACCACGGCTTCGCACCATGCGCGGGCCAGCGGTGCGCCGGTCGTGGTGGTGTCCAGCGGATTACGCGATTCTCCGTAGGTGCGGATGACAAACGTGTCGGAACGGGCGGCCAAGACCGGGCCTAGCGATTGCAGGATATCCGCTTGGGTCAGCCATCCAGGAATGCCGGTGGATTTGGAACCCCAGTCAACTTGGGTGGTGCCGCTCCCCCAGCTCGACGAGGTGGTGGCATCCGCATAGACGGTTACAGGGCCACCCGGAGGGGGAGGGGTGCCGTCATTATCGTATCCATTGAAAGTAAGGATTTCGCCATCAGGCGGCGCCGATACCACCGAGCCATTGAGCCCAGACGAGTCTATAGCCGCTTGTAAAGGGCCCTTCAGGCTTCTCTTATCGGTGGTGGGCGCGAGGGTTCTATTAATAAAATGCGCCAGCGATACAAAAGGCCCCCGGTTCCTTACTTCGGCCACAATGGCTTTGGCGAGGACGTTAATCTGCTTGGGGGTAAGGCGTCGGTATCCCGAATAGGCTTCGTTTGCGGCGAGTTCTGGGTTGGTCGGGCCTCCGCCGTTCTCGGCGGCCGCAACCGTCAGTTTCCCTTTCGAGGTATTAAATGAATTAAGGGCGGGGTTGGGCGCATTCCAGCTACGAGCGAAGACGGCGTCTGCGCCTCCAGAACTTTCTTTACTAGTGCCAAGTTTGTTGGTGCTCGCCAAAAGGGCACTCCAAGCATCGATGCTGGTGGAGTTGATATTGAATACTCCGTTGATGAGCAGGTTGCCGGCGGCAAGACGACCATCTTGCAGGTCGTTAAGCTTTGCGGTGGAGATGGGCTTTAGTCGATTGTTGGGCAGGTCCGCCCCCAAGACATACCCAGTGGAGGTGGGCGGCGTGGTTGAGAAAAAATAGCGATCCCAGAGCGCACAGTTTAAAAGATAACTGATATCAAAGTATCTGACGGCACCCGGGTTGGTGGCCGGATTATGAAAGCGGTCCGCCCGACTTTGGACGGCATTGGCTCTGGTGACGAAGGGTGTAAAGTAGGAGTTGCCGACCGCATTTCCGGGTTGGTGGCCTATATTGGTATGTTGGTCATCCGCAGTGAGATTGGCATGCTGGAGCTGGCCCAGTGATAGCACGGGGATTTCGTAGGCACCATTTGCCCGGTTGGCGCGCGGAGTGTCGAATAGCTGCATGAGCATCGGGGGCGCGTCGATAGATGATGCGGATCGTCCCCAGTATCCTATTTTATTGGCGGGGCTACTGGAGTCTTCATAGGTATCTCCCGTATAATAGTTTGAATTTCCGCTATAATTAAACTCGTAAGGAGGCGCCGCGAGGGGGCCGTTAAAGCGATACGCGACCCACGGGTTTATAATTTCTTGGGCGCGAATATTGTAATCGCAATAAGTCCGCCAATCCCGAGCAGGCACCAGCACGCCATTATTAGATGGCGAACGAAGCCTTAAAAGCCACACATAGGCGAACCCTGGATTGGTGCCATCCTTAGAAACTTGTCGGCCCGGCATCCATCCCGAAAACCCGGGCATATCTGAACCGACAACCGATGTTAAAGTTTTTAAGTTCCCGGATGCATCCGTATACTTAATAAAATAACTAAGAAACGTGGCGCCACCGTTTGGGGAGGTTGAGGTGCGGCCTGTCCCCCTCTCGGTTGTCCAAACATCGAAGTTCGCCTTCTGTGTGACCCACGCTTTTCCAGTATCCGCTTCGAAATAAGCCGTGGGTGGAAACGATGGCGCGGTGGTCGCCGTCAGAGGAACCGTGGCGCTGCCTGTCGCACCCGCCGCAATGGCAACGGTGGCCGGGATGGTTGTTTGGGTGTTCGTATAGCAAACCGTCTCTCCCGGGGGAATGCTTAGATTGCTAATCGTAAATGTAATGCGGTCGAGTAGGCCGTAAGCGGTCGTGTCGTTTGTAGACTTCTTGGATACAAGTTTATATTCACTACTGCCCATGCTATTGGCATAGATCCCAACGTCAGTTCCCCCGTAGCTCGTAAAGTCTGGGTTGAGATGGACGGTAAACGAAACAGGGGAAGTGCTTTTTAATGTCGCCGTGTAGGGGTTGCCCAACATCAGCACCAATCCGCCCAAGACCTGATTGTTGGCTCCCGATTTCTTTAGTCCAAATAAAAACCTGACTTGGGTAATGACGGGGCTGATGCCGACGTGAGTCGCGTCGGCGGCCTGCACGTTAATAGTGTTGGCGTCGGCGGCCGCTGTATAAAGCGACACGCCATAAAATGATTTTAATATATCCCAGCTAGGTCCCATCGCCGGGGAGTAGCTGCCGGGAATGATGGGCTTCGTCTTAGCCGGCTCATAGGGAGTTTCAGTTTTATAGTCAGGTAGCTTATCCGCTTCCAAGTAGCTGGTCAGGTCACGACGCAGGCCTCCGTTGTAGCTATCGGCCAACACGCCCTTGGAGCAGGTGGTGATGTGATGGAGCTCCGCTTTGGCATTGGCCTCGGTGAGACGCGTATCACCAAGCCGCATCTGGCTGGGAAGGAGGGTATTTTCGATGGCGGCGGTGGTCGCGGCCGGGAGATTATTGGTATCCTTACCGGGGTAGTTGGCAAAGTCGGTTAAATCGGCGGAACCCGTAAGCCAGCCCAACTGTTCGATGCCATTGCGCTGAGCGGAGAGGAGACGATAGCGCGCCTTGATATCGTTAGCCGGATTGGTGTTAACCGTATAAGCGTCGGTTAGATTATATTTGGCCTTCACGCCTTCGTCGCCGATCCAGTAGGCGTAGCGTCCAATGGTGCTTTGGCCGGCATTTCCCAGCCCTGGAATGGTGGCGTTGTCAGCCTTAATGTCCACCAAGGGAGCGGCGACATACCGATCATAATATTTTTCCGTGCTCCCATCGGGCAGCGTGCGATCAGGAGTGTTGCTGTCGCCGACCGAAGCCGGACCTACAAGTAAGACGATATCATGGCTGTTACCCGTTCGGTCCTTGATGGTGCCCGTCTTGGTGGTGTCGGAGGGAAGGACCGGGGCGATTCCCGGATTAAACAAGGGTGCCGTGGTGCCCGGGTCTCCGTTGGAGGCGGTGATTTGGCCGAACGTGTTCGCCGCGGTCGAGGCATTGAATGTGGTCGTTTCATTGCCGCTCACCATCCAGTTGAGCAGGACGGGGCTCGGCGTTCTTTCATAAATGTTTCCGGCTTGTGCAGGATCGGACGGGTTGGAGTTACCCCACACCCCAGTCCAGTAGCGGGTGCCGGGTTGGACCTTGACCAAACCGTTGGAGATGCCGTTGACGCTCTGGGCATTGACGGGATCGGTGTCGTTGGCGTTGGGCAGGCGCGCCCCGTTGGTATTGCCAGCCAAGTCAGCCGTCGCCGTGACGCGCTGATCGGGCCCGGCGGCCTTCTGCAACTGACCGAGCGCGATGTTCAGCGCCATCAGCGCGTTTTGACGGGCTTGTGAGAGCTGCTGGCTATTGGTGGCAACTTGGGTCTCCACCCGGGTCAGGCTGGCGAGGCTCACCAGCAGCAACACCAAGAAGGCGAGCAGCGTGATCGTGATCAACAGCGCGAAACCGCGTTGATTGGTTCGCAAAGGTCGACCGCCTCCCAGGCGGCCAATAGGCGTGAGACGAGCAGGCATGGTGACGCTTTGAGTTAAAAGGAGGGGGCGAGGAGCGAAGAAGCGGGCACGCTCTGGGCGCAGGTAGCGTCCGTCGGGGGAAAAGCAGTCATGATGGCGTGATCGTCGGCCCACTCGGTCAGCAGCCACTCGATGACTTCGTCCGGCGGGAGCGCCGGGAATGCCCACAGGCTCACCGGCTTCTCCTCTTTGATGGCGAACATCGCCTCGACGTGGTTGAGCGCGGCGCGGACGCGCAGACCAAGAAAATATACAATCTCCGGGGTGGGAACCGGCACACAGGTGGTCGCTATCGCCACTCGCGCCGCGGCATGGACGCTTTCACGATGGTCGGCCTCAATCGCCCGCCACGCATCGGCAGCGGAAAGGATTGGTTCCTCGCTCGGCAGCGCTGGCGTCCACACACCGGGCAGGGAGTCCGTCACTTCGCCCAAAGCGCTGAAGAGATCCATCAACTTAATGGCCAAGCTCTCCCATTGCAGACCATTGGAATACTTATCGCTCATGTGGGGTAATCAGCGGATAGGGGCAAGGCAGGCACTAGGCCGATCATTAAGAACTTTGCGTGCACCGGTAACGGGGAGTCCCGGCGGGCCAAGAGGACGCTTGACCAAAAAAGGGGAGGGAATGGCGTAAGCCCCCCCTCCCCTGGTAGCACGATGATTTAGCTAGGGAACGTGATCGCTCAGGCTTGGCGACTGCGACGGCGGATGATCACCGCGCCGAGTGCCAACACACCGGCGATGGCCGCGTAGGTGGAGGGCTCGGGGATGGCGGAGATCGTCAAGAAACCTGAGGAGTCCAAGGCGGCGCCGCTGCCGTTAATCGAGATCAGCGCGAGCTGGGCGGCGGTAAGGCCGGAGGCATCGGTGCCGAAACGGATGGAGAGGCTATCAGTAAACGTGCCGGTGATGCTCAATGTATTCGTGCTCCAATCGAGCAGGTGACTATCGGCAAAAACGAGGCTGCTACCGGTCCCCAAGGTGATCGATGAATTCGCGGTGAGCGAGAGGGTGCCAATCGTATCGCTGAACGTCCCGGCGGCGAGCGTGCCACCACCGAGGACTATGTTGCTGGTATCGGCGATACGATTGGCCGCGCCGAGGGCGAGCGTGCCGGCGTTGATGATCGTGGCGCCGGTGTAGGTATTCGCGCCGGAGAGGGTCAGCGTGCCACTGCCGACTTTGGTCAGGATAGCCGTGCCGGCGGCGTTCGAAATGACACCGGAGAAGGAGTCGTTTAAGTTTAACGCACCCACCGAGATCGTTGCGGTTGTTCCGGCAATAGTGCCGATGGCTCCGCTCCCTGTCAGTGAGCCAAATGAGATCGTGCCGGTGCCGAATTCCAACGAGAGTTGCTTGGCAGTAGCCGCATTGACGACCCAAGCGACATTGGCGTTGCCGAAGTTCGCACTCTTAACGCGCACAATGTCGTTCGCGTTGTTGGCGATTGTGATGGTGCCGCTGGTCATCGAATTCGTCATCTGAACTTGAAGGGAGGCGCCGCTAGTGCCCCCGTTGTTCAGGCTTAGATTGCCACTGCCGGAAAGTATGCCGGTGAACGTTGGGGTTTTGTTGGTAGCGCCGATGTTAATTTGATTCGACCCTGTGCCGATCTCGATATCATTAACGATATTCTGGTTGGCGGTGAGGGCGGTATTCAGGATACCTCCGTTCAATGTAATTTTCCCACCGCCCGCAGCGGTATTGTTTCCAAATGCGAATGTTCCGCCGTTGACGATGGTTCCGCCGCTGTAGGTATTCGTGCCAGAGAGCGTGAGCATGCCAGCGCCGGACTTGGTGAGGATGAAACTGCTTCCGCTGATCACATTCGTAGCCGTCAAGCCGCCCGAACCGACGTTCCACGTCTGGCTGCCACCCAAGGCGATGTTGATGTTCTGAAGGGCGGTCGCGGAGCCGATCGAGACGGCGCCCGAGCCGGTCGTCAAACCGCCGGTGCCGAGGGTCAGCGTCTTGTTGGCGCCGCTGGTGGTGTTGGTCAGCGCAGTTGCAGCGGTGTTGGTGACGTTGATGGAGTTGGCGAAGCCGTTCGTGTCGACGTTGATCGTCAGCGCTCCGGCCGCATTGCTCGGCCCCAAAATGGTGAGATCGTCGGAAGAGGTGGGGACTGCTGCGGTGGACCAGCTGCCGGTGGCGCTCCAAAGGTCGGTGGTGGCCCCCGTCCAATTGATCGCGGTGGCGTGGGCTGCATTGCCGGCGAGCATGGCGGCCAAGAGGGCGGCCGCAGGGGAGAATCCGCGACACAGGGTGACTTTTCTAGCAACTGCACCATGTGCTTTTACGGAGGAACTTAGGGACGAATTTTTATGCATGGGGAAAAGGAGCGAGGATACGTTGGGGGGGTATTCCCCCTGCTCATTAAACCAAACGGTGGGTTTTCTAGCTATGACTTGAACTAGTCATCATGGAGGGTGGACCTCCCGGTCCGCCGTTTGGATACGGCGAGGCACGGGTGCGTTTTGTGGTGAAGCGTCATCAAGACTACGGACCGGGAGGTTCTCATCCTTCAGTGGTGCTGCCTCCGGGGACGTCCATTGCTCGATTGGCGGTGAGGTTAACCATTTTGTATTGGCCGTTGCCGAGGTTGGTGAAGGTCCACTTCTGGTTGTTTGCGCCGCTGGACGAGCGTGGTGCCGTTGGCGGTGCCTCCGTTGTTGGTGTCGATCGCTTTGTTGCTGTGGCTCCGGACCAAACCGGCGGACCGGGAGGTCCACCGCAGCGAGGTCCGGACTCACTCGCAGGATGTCGTCATCTCGGATTCACGAGACTCGATGAGCAGGTAGTTTAACATGCGCCCTTTCCCGGTGAATATGACTGATTCATGCTATCCAGTTGGCTGGTGACTTGAACCCGGCATCGGCAGAGATTAAGGCTCCAATGCCCCAAATGCGTCGCGTTTTTCTGATCCTCTTCATGCACTTGGCATTGGGCCGATTACTTCCGTTATCGGCTTTGGAGAGCATCCCTGTTTCGAACGATTATATTCTGCGCATTTGGGGCATGGAGGAAGGGTTACCCAGTAACCGGGTGACGAGCCTCACGCAGACACCCGATGGTTATCTCTGGGTGGGGACGCTGGGTGGGTTGGCACGGTTCGACGGCGTGAGGTTCACGACATTTCACGCGGAGAACACTCCGGGCCTGGAGTCGGATCGGGTGGATGCGCTGTTCACCGCTCGTGATGGCAGCCTCTGGGTAGGCTTGGATCGGAGAGGTGTCGCCCGGCGGGTCGGTGATCGATTTCACGTGATCGCGCCGCTCGCGCCGCTCATGACGGGGTGGACGACTTCGTTTGCCCAAGACGCTTCCGGAGCGGTCTGGTTCGGCTACGAGGCTCCGATCAAGGTGTCACGCTGGGTGGATGGTCAGCTCACCGCCTACTCCAAACAGGATGGCCTGGCCGTGGGGAATGGGGACGCCCATGAGAACGAGGTCTTTTCAACGGCCAACGGAACGATCTGGTATGCCAATACGGACGGCTGCGGTCCGTTTGACGGGAAGCGTTTTCAATCGATCGATCCAGCGGGGGGCGGGTATGTGCATCTGGCGCGAGCCAAGGATGGCGGAATGTGGGCGAGACGTGGCGATCGGCTCGTGCGTTACCATCCGGATGGCTCGCAGGAAACCGTGGCGGATTTGAGTGCGCTTTCCGTGCATATGATGATGGAGGATTCTTCGGGGACTCTTTGGGTGGGGACGAACAATGCCGGCTTGATGAGGTTCCGGGACGGGAATTGGGCGAGGGTGCCGGTGGAGGGAGGCGCGGTGACGTCCGTCTTTGAGGATCGTGAGGGTGACATCTGGGTGGGGACACCGTCTGGAGGGGTGAGCCGTCTGCATGCGCGTCGGTTCCACCTGCGGCAGACCAAGGATGGATTGCTCGATGACGACACCTATTCCGTATGCGCGGACAATGAGGGGAGGCTCTGGCTGGCCGGGCGCAACAACATGCTCGTGCGTGCGACCGACGCGACCAATCGCACGTTTACCGTTCCGAGCGGCTGGCCTGACTGGCCGAGGGGCATCATGACAGTCCATTCCGATCCGACCGGCGGAGTGTGGGTGGGCACCGGGAGCGGCCTCTTGCACCTGAGTGAAGGGACGTTCCGCCGTGAATCCTTGCGTGATCGCGTCACTGCGTTGCTGGTGGACCGGAATGAAAATTTATGGGCCGCGATTATCAAGGGTGCGCTCGTCCGTCACGAGGCAGGGCAGGACGTTCGGATGCCTGAGACAGGCGGGTTGACCCATGTGCTTTCCCTGGCCGAAGATCCCGCCGGTCGGATCTGGGCGGGAACGGAGGACGGTTTGGTTTTCCAGAAATCAGGAGAGCAATTTGTCCCGGTGCCAATACCGGGGGCTCAACCCGGAGACGGTATTCGGTTCATCGTTCCAGATGGCCCGGACACTGTTTGGATTGGTGCGTTGAGAGGCGGGCTCTACCGCTGGCGGGACGGCCGGATCAGTCGGTTGCCAAGCGGCGCAGGCCTGCCTATTGATGACCTGCGTTCGCTGATCGTTACGGCGGAGGGGGATTTTTGGGTAGGCACGGCGAGTGGGTTGCTGCGTGTGGCGCGGGACGAGATCGAGCCTGTAATGGACGGACGTCAGCCGTCCCTTCACTGCATGGCCTATGGACGGGCCGACGGGTTTCCTTCGACCGAGTTTTCGCTGGGGTTTCGTGGAGCCACGACCAGGACGCCCGATGGTCATCTCTGGTTTGCCACCCTCCGAGGGGCGTTGGAAATCCTGCCAACAGAAAAGCCTTCGCCGGCCATCGCAGCGCTGCCGGTGTTGATTGAGGAGATTCGGGTCGGCGGGACGGCGATGGGTTTAAACGGGGACGTTGGACTATTGATCCCTCCGCGTTCCGGTCCGCTGGAAATCCGCTACACGTTGGCTCAATTAAGCGCACCGGAGCGTCTTCGGTTTCATTATCGGTTGTTTGGCTTGGGCGATCACGCGTGGGTTGCGGTCGGAGACCAGCGAACGGTGACCTTTACCCATTTGCCTCCGGGTGCTTATCGGGTGGAGATCGCCGCGTCCGAAGCTGGCGGACCGAGGCGTCCGATCACCACGGTGCCCACCTCGTTGATGTTTGTCGTGCAGGCGGCGTGGTGGGAAACCGTGCTGTTTCGTGTTGGGGTGGCGATTGTCGGCATTCTGGCACTGATCTGGTCGGTGCGAAAAATCGTTCTGCTGCGGGTGAACGTGCGGATTCGCAAGCTGGAGCAGGAGCATGCGCTCGATCGTGAGCGCACGCGTATCGCTCGCGACATCCATGACCAGTTGGGGGCAAACCTCACGCAGATTGCCATCACTAGCAAGCTGCTGACGCTCGATCCGGCGGAAGCGGTCCCAGGGCACAGTCGTGACATCACTGCGTTGGCGATGAATACGGCGGAGTCCCTTGATGAGATCGTGTGGGCGGTGAACCCTCACTATGACACGCTCGCCGCGTTGATTGATTATCTCGGTATGTTCGCGGTCGATTTTCTGTCCAAGGCCAAGATTGCCTGCGAGGTGGATCTCCCTGCGGATTTGCCCGCTCATCCGCTGTCGTCCAATGTCCGCCATCACCTCTTTCTGGCCGTGAAAGAATCCCTGAACAACGTTGTCAAACATTCCGGTGCGCGCACAGTGCACCTGCGGGTCAGGTTTGAGAATCAGGTCTTGTGCGTGGAGGTGTCCGACGACGGTTGCGGATTTGAGCCGGGGAGCGAAGCCATGGGTTCCAATGGTATTCGGAATCTGGGCGAACGTTTGAAGGAGCTGGGCGGGGAGTTTCACCTGGAAAGCACCCGGGGGACGGGCACTCGGTCGGTTTTTACATTGCCGCTACTCGACGGCCATTCATAGAGCATCCCTCACCCCATGATTCGTGTGTGCCTAGTTGAAGATCACGCTGCGACCCGCGAAGGTTTCTTGAAGCTGCTTCGCCATTCTCCGGACATCGTTTGCATGGGGGCCTACGAGAGTGCCGAACAGGCGGAGAAGGAGATACCCACCATCTTGCCGGATGTCGTGATGATGGACATCAACCTGCCCGGGAAGAGCGGCATCGAATGCATCGCCAAGCTGAAACGCACCTGTCCGCTGGTTAACTGGATTATCCTCACGACGCACGAGGACACGGACCTCATCTTTAGCGCATTGCGGGCGGGTGCCAGCGGGTATCTGCTGAAACGCACCGCGCCTGAAGAACTGATCCCGGCAATCAAGGACGTGCATCAAGGCGGCGCGCCCATGTCCACCAAGATAGCCCGCCGGGTGGTGTCGCACTTTCACCAGACAGAGAAACAAGCCGTCGAGGCGGAAAAACTCTCCGAGAGAGAGAAGGAGATATTGTCTTATCTAGCCAAGGGTTTGGCTTATAAACAAATCGCGGATCACCTCAAAATCAGCCACCACACGGTGAATAACCATCTGCGCAAAATATATATGAAGCTCCATGTGCAGACGCGCACCGAAGCCGTGATTAAGTTTTTAGACCAATAAACCGGTTTCGCTGGTGTCTGGCCTCGGTGGTGACGAGCTCCGTGGAGTTAAATGGGTCGAAGTGGGGGCCTCTGCCTCACGTTAGTTCGGATTTCCAGCGTCGTCGGGCAGCCATTTTGAGCGAAAATCCGAACTTTTGCTAAAGTGCTAAATGGGCTAGCCCTTACGCCTACACCCACACCTGCCATCACACCTACATCGACAGCTTCATCAATAGGGGCGGCTCAAGTTTAATTGATTCGTTTCGAATCAGTGCCCCATCCATGAACTGCTAACCACTGTTCGGATCGTTAAGATCGAAGCGCGTTAACTGACCGACGGCGTGCGCTCCTGATTCATTGCAGGTTCCCGCAGCTAGATCGCAGCAGGATCTGTATGGGACGGGAAATCCAAGGTGGCTGCGAAATGTTCAGGATCTGGTCCATTTTCAAAGTCGCGCGGGACGGTCTTAAAAATATTTTAGTATCCCTCCGGCATTTTGAGAAAAAACCCTAGGCGTAAAACTTCGTCATTTTAAGCTTGGTTGGGTGGGAGTCACCGGGCGGTTCGCAGCAAAGCTGATGAGAGGTGAGGGGGGCCGAAATCGGCGACAGTTCTCCTCTGTAAGCAGGGTTTTTCGGCCTCACGCCATCTCTTAAGATCCTAATAATCAGGTGCATGTCCTATAGTTCAGGTGTTTTATGTCCTAAAATTCAGGTGCCCGCAGGGGCCCGAAGGCAGAGTCGCGAGCATCTGGGCTCCACTTTCACTTCCTAACAGGGCTCCAGAATTACTTCCGCGTATGGTCTTACATTGTGAGTAAGTTTTTGATCGAAATCGGCTGTTTATAACGGAGTTGTCTTGACCGGAGTGGGGCGAAGTGGGTTGAAATGGGGCATCGTGGGAGGGCTTGGCGGCACCTCCTATTCAATGGATCAACCCGGCACAGCTTTTTACACCGGCCTTTTTAGGCACACTCTTGACGACAAAAATCGTGTAACGATTCCGTCTGCGTGGCGTGCTGCGCACGGTGAAGGGGATCAGTTCCTCGCGACGCCGCATCCGGATGGCTACATCGCCGTCCTTCCGCCCGCCGAAGTCGCCAAACTTCGCGCCAAGATTGAAGCCATCGCGCTTTCCGACGGTGCCGGTCAGGATTTTGCCGCCCGGTTCTTTGCGCAGACGCAGGCCCTAGGCTTCGACAAGCAGGGCCGCATCATGGTCAACGGCGAACTGCTCGCGCATGCCGGTATCGCCAAGGATGCGGTGCTCGTGGGTTCGCTTACTAAATTCAGCCTTTATAGCCCCGACCGCTGGAGTCGGGTGGAGCAGCGGACCTCCGGAGAGAACTTCGGCGATCTTATGCGCCGGATCGGAATATAAGCCATGCGCTCCAGTCGCCCTCTTCTTCCGATCCGTCAGCTGGAACTTCCGGCCCGACTCGGGTGCCGCCAGCGTAGGTCCGCCGCATCCTCCACCGTCATGGGGATTCGCGCTCGTTTCGAGCAGCGTAGCCGTGCCGTCGCGCAAGCGACTCGTCCGGTCTGGCTGCGCGGCCCGCTCTTTCAGTCCACGCGTTCGCAACTGTCGGCCGCTGATGCGCGCCATGCCGCCTAACGCCGCCATCGTTCCCATGACGTCTGGCCATAAACCCGTTTTGCTCCGCGAGACGCTCGACCTGCTCGCACCGCGCAGCGGTGGTCGCTACCTCGATGCGACCTTCGGCGGTGGCGGCCATACGCGCGCGATTCTGGAAGCCGCTCCCGGCGTCAACGTTGTCGCTCTCGATCGCGATCCGGCCGCACAACCTCGCGCCGAGATTCTCCGCCTCGAGTTCGAGGGCCGGTTCGCGCTCATCGACCGCGACTTCGGCCGCCTCGGTGAACTTCCTGTGGATAAGTTCGACGGCATCCTCTTCGACTTCGGTGTCTCGTCTTTCCAACTCGATGATGCGGAGCGCGGTTTTTCGTTTCGCAACGATGCTCCTGCCGACATGCGGATGGACCCGCGTTCCGGCGTGCCTGCTTCCGTCTGGCTCGAAACCGCCACCGAAGAGATGCTCGTTCGCGCCGTCCGTGACTACGGAGAGGAAAAGAACTGGCGCCATGTGGTGCGCGCTTTGATTGCCGCTCGTGGCACCGGCACGCTCTCCCGCACCGCGGCGCTCGCTACGCTCATCTCCGAAGCGATACCGCCGCGTGATCGTTTCACGTCGAAGATCCACCCGGCCACGCGTGCCTTCCAAGGCATTCGCATCGCGGTGAACGACGAACTCGGTGCCATTGAGCGTGCGTTGCCCGCCGCCTTCGAGCGCCTCGCCCCCGGCGGCGTGCTCTGCGCGATCAGCTTCCACTCGCTCGAGGATCGTATCGCCAAGCAATATTTCCGTCGCCTCGCCGGTCTGCCCGAGGGCGAAGATGACCACCGCCCACAGGACCTGCGCGTTAAGCAGGCCGAACTCCTTTCCCGCCGCCCGATCACGCCGTCCGACGACGAGATCGCCGCCAATCCGCGCAGCCGCTCCTCCAAACTCCGCGCGCTCCGCAAACTCTAAACCCACGACCTCGCCCAAAAATCTGTCCGCGCCTGACGCGCCTCCCCGCCATGAATAAAAAAGACACCCACGCCTTCGTGAACCAGCTCCTCGTTTATACGCTGGTCATGATCTGCTTCAGCGGATCCATCGGGCTGGGCACTGTCTGGCTGCGTCACCAGATTTCCCTTACGGCCAACAACACCAAGCTGCTTGAGCAGCGCATCGTCGAAGCCGAGCGCCACCTTTCCGAACTCAACACCCAGGTGACCGCCGAGCAGTCGATCGACGTGCTCGCTCGTCGTAACAGCGAGTGGAAGCTCGGTCTCGTCTTGCCGAAGGAACCGCAGGTTGTGCGCGTCGCCGAATCGCCCGAGCGCCGTCTTGCCTCGCGCAACAACGCCGAGGTCTTTGCGCCCGAAGCCATCACGACCGGCAGGGTCACACCGGTGCGTTTTCGCATCGGCAATAACTAACGCCGATCGCCGCTTCGCGTAATCGCCAGCCATGTCCAAAGGCTTCGCCTCCAATTACCGTATCGTCCTGCTCGGGGTCGGCGTTCTCGCCTGCTTCGGTGGCGTCGGCGTGCGGTTGCTGGATCTTCACGTCTTCAAGCGCGACCGGTTGATGAGCTTCGTGGACCGCGCGCGCCGTCAGATCACCGTCGAGCCCGCGAAACGCGGCGACATCCTTGATGATAAGGGCGACCGCCTCGCCACCTCCCGCTCGCTGATCGTCCTCGGCGTGGACCCGCAGGCGCTCCTCAAAGCTGACGAAGCCAAGTGGCCCGAACTCGCCAAGCTGCTCAACATGCCGGTGAGCGAGCTCACCCGTATCTTCAACACCAAGACGCGTTCGGCCATTGCCGCTGCGCCCGCCTCCGGAACCGCGGCAGCCGCTTCTGAATCCGCCGCCGCGACTGACGCTGACGAAACCACCGAGATCACTCCTTCCGGCGAGCATCTCATTCGTTGGGCCAAGCTCAGCGATGCGGTCGAGGAATCTACCTACGACCAAGTTGGCAAGCTCGCCATCAAGGGTGTTTACGGAAGCCGTGCCTACACACGCGCCTATCCGCACAACCAGCTCGCCGCGCACCTCATCGGTTTCGTGAACAAGGCCGGCGAACCCGCCGCTGGCATCGAGGCGTTTGCTGATTTCTACCTCCGTGGCCAGGATGGCTGGCGCGAATCCGAGAAGGACGGCCTGCGCCGCGAACTCGCCCAGTTCCGCAATCGCGAAGTCACGGCTACCGCCGGTTACACCGTGCGGCTTTCCATCGACTCGGTCGTTCAGCACATCGTCGAGCAGGAGATCGATGACGTCGTTAAGAAGTTCAACCCCGCCAAGGTCTCCGTCATCGTGAGCGACCCGCACAGCGGCTTCATTCTCGCGCTGGGCAACTATCCGTCTTTCAACCTCAACGAATACAACGATCTCACGAAGGACGAGATGGGCGTGATGCGTAATGTCGCCATCACCGACATCCTCGACCCGGGTTCCACGTTCAAGATCGTCGCCGCGTCCGGCGCGCTCAACGACCACCTGGTCACGCCCGCCACTGCCTTCAACTGCTCCATCGATTCCATCGACTACAAGGGCAAGCCGCGCCGGTTCATGCGCGACGATCATCATTTCGACCACCCGCTCACGGTTGCCGAGATCATCAGCCACTCCAGCAACGTCGGCGCCGCCCAACTCGGCATGCTGCTCGGCGAGCAGAAACTTTACGATTACGCCCGCGCCTTCGGCTTCGGCGAAAAGAGTGGCTTCCCCTTCGGTGGCGAGGTTTCGGGCTTCCTTAACCCGGTGGACAAATGGAGCGGCGTGGACATCACGCGCATTCCCGCTGGCTACAGTATTTCGGCCACGCCGATGCAGATTCATTACGCCATGGCCACGATCGCCAGCGGTGGCGCTCTTATGCGTCCGCAGGTGATCCGCCAGATCACCGACAACTCGGGTGAGGTTGTTTATAACTTCACCGGGTCTGTTCGCCGCCAGGTGCTCTCGACCAAGACCGCCGAACAGATGGCGCGTCTGCTTCAAGGCGTTGTCTCCAAAGAAGGCACCGCACCGATCGCCGCCATCCCTGACTTCGAGGTGGCGGGCAAAACCGGCACTGCGCAAAAACTCATCAACGGCCACTATTCGGAGCACAATCACGTCGGCTCCTTTGTTGGCTTTTTCCCCGCGAGTCGCCCCCGTGTGGTCATCACCGTGATCGTGGACGACGCCAAGGTTCCCAACGGACGCATCGCTTACGGCGCCACCGTCGCCGCGCCCAGCTTCAAGCATATTGCGGAGCAACTCATCCAGTATCTCGACATCAAGCCGGCGGTTGAACCCGGCCGCAATCTGCTGGTCATGGAAGGAGGCCGTCGATGATCGGCTATCTTACCCAGAATCACGCTCTCATTCACGCTTTTCGGCAACCGCGCGCCGCCGCTTCCGCCCGTCGCGCCGCCGATCCTGTTGGTAACCGCGTCTTCAAAATGGCACCCAAACTCTCCGATTATTTTAGCGAGAACGAGGCGATCGCCGTCAAAGGCACGCTCGATCGTCCCATCTCCGGTCTCGTGATGGACAGCCGCCGCGTGGTTCCGGGAACGCTCTTCTTCGCGCTCCCCGGTCTGCGCGCCGATGGTGCCGGGTTCATCGACGAGGCCATCAACCGCGGCGCCGTCGCCGTCGTTACGCAAAAGATCCCCACGCCCGCGCCCGCCAAGGTGACCTTTATCCAGGTTGCCGACGCCCGCGCCACGCTCGCCCGGGTCGCCCAGCGTTTCTACAAGTTTCCCGATAAAGACCTTCAGGTGATCGGTGTCACCGGCACCAACGGCAAGACCACCGTCACCCACCTCATCAAGCACCTGCTGGGCGATGGTCAACGCGTCGGCCTCATCGGCACGATCAACTACGATCTCGGCGCCCGCACCGTGCCGTCTTACAAGACCACGCCCGAGTCACTCGATATTTTTGGAATGCTCGCGCAGATGCGTGACGCCGGCTGCAAGCAAGCCGTGATGGAGGTCAGCTCCCACGGCATCGACCAGCAGCGCGTGCTCGGCTTGGAGTTTGGCGCCGCGGTCTTCACCAATCTCACCCGCGACCACCTCGACTACCACAAGTCGATGGAGGCCTACTTCGACGTGAAGACCCGCCTCTTCACCGGCCACACCGGTGCCGAGCCCAAGGTCGCCATCGTCAACATCGACGACCCGCACGGTGCACAACTTGTGGATAAAATCCACGCCGTCGTCCCCGCCGCTCGCGTCGTCACCTACGGCGAACAAGCCTCCGCCCAAGTCCGCGCCGAGGAAGTCGCGCTCAACTTCAAGAATACCACGTTCAAGCTCGTCTGGCCCGAAGGCGAGGCGCTGGTCGATTCTCCGCTCATCGGCCGTTATAACGTGAGCAATCTCCTGGCGGCCATCGCCACGGCTTGGGGCCTCGGCCGCGACCCGCGCGCGATCCTCGGTCGCCTGCGGGATTTCTCCGGCGTCCCTGGCCGTATGGAACGCATCGAAGAAGGTCAGGCGTTCAACGTGCTCGTGGATTACGCGCACACCGACGACGCGTTGAGCAACGCCCTCGGCATGCTCCGCGCGATCACGCCCGGCCGCCTGCTGGTGGTCTTCGGCTGCGGCGGTAACCGCGACCGCGCCAAGCGCCCGATGATGGTCAAGGCCGTGCAAGACTACGCCGACTTCGCCTTTGCCACCGCCGACAACCCGCGCAACGAACCGCTCACCCAAATTTTCAACGATATGCAGGCCGGCGTGACTGCACCGCTCAAGATGACGTGGATCGAGGATCGCCGCCGCGCGATCAGTCTCGCGCTCGATATCGCCAAGCCGGGCGATTGTCTGCTCATCGCCGGCAAGGGCCACGAAACCTACCAGGAGTTCGCGGACACCGTCAGCCCGTTCGATGACCGCCAGGTCGTGCGCGAGCTGATCGAGATCAAGCAAATCAACCAACACGCGTGATCCTCCGTGCCCGTCTTCCCGCCAGAATCCCTCGCCGCCTGGACGTCCGGTAAATGGACGTCATTACCGACGTCGCCGCTCGGCGGTTTCACCACGGACACGCGCCAGTTGCGCAACGGACAGGTCTTTGTCGCCCTCAAAACCGATAAACGCGACGGCCATGATTTCCTCGCCGCCGCACAGGCAGCCGGCGCAAGCGCTGCACTTGTCGCCATCGCGAATCCTGCGCTCACGTTGCCTCAGTTGGTGGTCGCCGACCCACTCGTTGCGTTCCAAGCCATCGCTCGCGAACACCGCCGCACGTTCCATGGCCCCGTCATTGGTATCTCCGGCAGTGCAGGCAAGACCTCGACCAAGAATCTGATCGCGCTTCTCCTTGGCGGCGAAGAGGGCGGGGTGCTTGCGACCGAAGGTAATCTTAACAACCACCTCGGCGTTCCGCTCACGCTTACCCGCCTCGACCCGGCGAAGCACCGTTTCGCCGTGATCGAGGCCGGCATCAGTGGCCCCGGCGAAATGGAAGTTCTCGCCAGTATGATCGAGCCGGACTTCGCGATCATCACCTTGGTCGCACCGGCGCATTTGCAGGAGCTCGGTGGCATCGAGGGCGTCGCCCGCGCCAAGGCCGCGCTGCCCGCCGCCGTGCACACGGGCGGGACGGCGCTCTTTCCGCAGGCGTGTATGGCGTTCAAGGCGTTCCGCGACCTCAAGGTGAATAGCTGGAAGCTCGGTCGTGCCGACGTTCCGCTTCCCTCCGAGCTGCCTCCCGCCAACACGTTTTTCACGCTCATCCAATGTGCCGAGGAAACCTTGGTCGCCATGCGCGACTCTGTTTCCGGAAAGGCGCTCAACTTCGCTCTACGACGCGTGTCCGACGGCATGGCGCAAAATGCCTCGCTGGCCATCCGCGCCGCGCTGCTCCTCGGCGTAACTCCCGACACGATTCGCGAGCGGCTGGCCGGCTGGCGGCCCGCTTCGTTACGCGGCGAGCTTCGTCGTGAGGGCGGACGCCTGCTCTACATCGATTGCTACAACGCCAACCCTGCGGCGATGGGTGACGCGCTCGACGCGTTCTATGCTGTCGCGCCCGACAGCGAACCGCGTCTGCTGGTGATCGGCTGCATGGGTGAACTCGGCACGCAATCGGCCATGTATCACCGCGCGCTCGGCCGCTCCATCCACCTGCGTTGGCAGGACCACCTGATGATCATCGGCGACGATGCCGAGTCAGTGCGCCAAGGTGCGGTCGAGAACGGCGTTCCGAAATCGCAAGTCGAGGTGGTCACTTCGCTCGATCCCGTGCGCGCACGGCTGGCGAAATTTCACGGCGCGGTGTTCATCAAGGGCAGCCGCCGCTATCAGCTCGAAACGATCTTAACCGGGGAGGCGGCGCTGACGGCGCACTGAGATCCCATGCTGACCTATCTTTCCGACTACGATCAATTTTTGGGACCGTTGCGCATGCTGCGGTTCATCACTCTGCGCACGCTTGGCGCGGCCGGCACAGCCGCGTTCATCGGGTTCGTGATCGGCCCATGGCTCATTCACAAGCTGCGCGCGCTCAAGTTCGGCCAGCACTACGATGATGATCGCACCGGCGAACTCGCACAAAAATTCGACAAGAAGAACACTCCTACCATGGGCGGTCTGCTGATCTTTTTCTCGGTGTTCTTCAGCACCGTGCTCTGGGCACAACCCAACATCTGGGTGATCGTGGCGCTCTTCGTTTATACCGCGCTCACCGCAGTGGGCTTTCGCGATGACTACCTGAAGGTCGTAAAGAAGAACCGCGACGGCATCTCGTCGCGCGAGAAGATGGCCTGGCAGACACTCACCACCGTGGTAGCACTGACCGCACTCATCTGGCACCCGATGAGTTCGGAAAAGATCCGCGAACTTTGGGTTCCCTTTCTCAAATATCCAGTGCTCACGGCCATGCCGGTCGCGGCGCTTTTCGTGCTGGTTTTCTTCTGGGTCGTGGGGTTCAGCAATGCGATCAATCTCACCGACGGACTCGATGGTCTCGCCATCGGCTGCACCATCACGGTGGCGCTCGTTTACGGCATCATGGCCTACGCTGCGGGCAACGTGAAGATTGCCGAATATCTGCTCATTAGCTACGTCCCCGGCACCGGTGAACTCGCCGTGATTTGCGGCGCGCTGGTGGGCGCGGGCATGGCGTTTCTTTGGTATAACTCTTATCCGGCCGAGCTGTTCATGGGCGACACGGGCTCTCTCGCGCTCGGCGGCCTGATTGGCATGATCGCCTTCATGGTGCAGCAGCCGTTTACGTTGATCATCGTGGGCGGCGTTTTCGTCTTCGAGGCGGTCTCGGTCATCATTCAGGTCGGCTTCTTCAAATACACCAAGCGGCGCTTCGGTGAGGGGAAGCGGTTCTTCCGCATGGCGCCGATTCATCACCATTTCCAAAAAGCCGGCTGGCCCGAGACGAAGGTGGTTCTTCGTTTTTGGGTGATCTCGCTCATGTGCGCGCTCGCCGGTCTGGGCACGCTCAAACTCCGCTAAACCCATGAGCACATTGAAGAATTTATCTTCGAACGACCGGCGGCTCCGTGGTGGGAGCGAGCTTGCTCGCGATTCGATAACCCTCAATCGCGAGCAAGCTCGCTCCCACGTGGCGCACTCTTAATCGCATGTCCCTCTCCACTCCTGAATTCATCGAGCCTTTGCTCGCTCACCCGGTCGCCATTTTCGGTGGCGGCGTGAGCGGACGCGCCGTGCGTGAGCTCGTCGTGAAACTCGGAGGCGAGGGCGTGGTTTTTGACCAAAAAGGCAGCGATGGCGCGCTCACGGAGTTCCGGGGTGCGGCGGCGACTGCCCATCGCCTTGTGGTGTTTTCGCCTGGGTTTCCGCCCACCCATCCTTGGATCGCGGAGGCGCGGGCCGCTGGCGCGGTGTGTTTGGCCGAACTCGATTTCGCCTCGCTGTTCTGGCGCGGTGCGGTCGTCGCCATCACCGGCACGAACGGCAAGACGACGCTGACCGAGTTTCTCACCCACGCGCTGCGTTCCGTGGAGCGCGACGCCTATGCGACGGGCAATATCGGTTTTTCTTTTTCTCAGCTCGTTGCCGAACGCGAGGGCGGCGCGCCCGATTCCATCGCGGTGTGCGAGGTCAGTTCGTTTCAGGCGGAGACCTTGCGGCATTTCCGGGCCGACGCCGCGTTGTGGACCAATTTCGCCGAGGACCATCTGGAACGTCACGGCACGATGGAGGAGTATTTCCAGTCCAAGTGGCGGCTCTTCGAGCGCACCGTGGGCGGCCATGTGTTCGCGGGCACCAGCGTGCAGCGCTACGCGGAAAAATTTGGCCAGACCCTGCCCGAGGAGGCGCACGTTGCCACCGAGGATCAACCCGGTGACGTGCTGTTACGCGGCACGGTTTTTGCCCACTATCCACAGCGGGAAAACTTCCTTATCGCCGCTGCCTGGTGGCGGAGTTACGGCCTGAGGGAGACTGCGCTTTATGCCGCCGCGCAGTCCTTCCAACTTGGAGAGCACCGCCTTGCGCGGGTGGTGGTGCGGGATGGGGTTACGTGGTGGAACGACTCCAAGGCCACCAACTTCCACGCTGTCGAGGCGGCGGTCGCTGGGTTTGCCTCGCCGGTAATTTTGATCGCGGGCGGAAAGTCGAAGGGGGGCGATGTGGCGTCCTTCGTGCGCCGGCTCGCTCCGCAGGTGAAACATGCGTTCCTGATCGGCGAGACGCGCAATGTGTTGGCCATGTTTGCGGGCGCGAGCGGCCTGAAACATGAGATTTGTTCAGATTTAAGTGAAGCCGTGCGCCGCGCGGCCGCAGTGGCCGTCGCCGGTGATAACATTTTGCTGAGTCCGGGGTTCGCTAGTTTCGATCAGTTCAAAAACTACGAGGATCGCGGCCGGCAGTTCGTTGCGCTTGTGAATAATGTGGGCGCAATCGTTGTCTGAGTCTTATCTTCGTCTCCAATTTTCGAAACCAATCCACCTATGAAAATCGTTAAAATATTCGGCATCGTCATGGCGTTCCATGCCGCGGCCTTCATGTTTATCTTCGCCATCCCTGGCTGCCGTTCCACCTCCAAAAAGCCGGTCGCCGCTGCTCCTGTTATCGGCGCGGAAGTCTCACCTGTGGCCGCCGCCGAAGCCGCTCCGGCTCCCGCTGCCGAAGTGTCCTCCGTGCGCTTTAGCCCGACCCGCCCGGGCACGCCGGCCGCCGCTGAGGTGACCGCCGCTCAGCCGCAGGCATCCAGCTCCGCGTCCACCTACACGGTCGCCAAGGGCGACAACCTCTGGACCATCGCCAAGAAGAACGGCGTTACCGTGAAGCAGCTCACTGCCGCCAACAAGCTGACCACCGATACCACGCTGAAGCTCGGCCAGAAGCTCGTCATCCCCGGTAAGACCTCGGCCCCTGTCGCCGCTTCCGCTGCTGCTCCTGCCGCCGCCGCAACCGCGCCCGCCGCTTCCGCTGCGCCGGCATCCGCCGCCATCACGCATGTCGTGAAGGCCGGTGAGAGCCTCGGAACCATCGCCAAGAAGTATCAGGTGAAGGTGGGCGATATCGCTGCCGCCAATAACATCGCTGATCCTACCAAGCTCCGCGTCGGTCAGACGCTTAAGATCCCGGGCTGGCAGGCTCCCGCCGGCAAGGCCGCTGCTGCGGCCAAGTCGACCACACCTACCGCGAAGTCGAGCACGCCCGCTACCAAGCCGGCCCCGGCTCCCGCTCCCGCACCGGCTCCTGCGCCCGCCGCTCCGGCTCCGTCGTCCCCGGTCGAGTCTCCGTCTTCGAATGGTTCACCGTTCATCACGCCGACGCCCGAGTCGCAGGCTCCTGTGATCAACGTCGAAGGTTCTTCCGGCGCGCCGACGATTGAATAATCGGCACGCTTCTTAACTCGGTCGATCAACCCACGCACCCACGGAAACCGCCCTGATGGTCCACGACGTTTCTGCGCCCGACTTACATCGCGGACGCTTCTCGTTTAATCCGGCCGCAGTCATCGTCGTCTGCGCCATCGGGCTGGTCTTCCTAGGACTTTCGATCCTGTTCAGCGCCACGATCGCCTTCAAAGGCGGTCCGTATTCCTACCTAAACAAGCAGGTCATCGGCGTGGTGATGGCCGGGGTGGCGGCGTTTGTGGTGAGCCGCATTGATTTGGAATACGCCCGTCGCCACGTGTGGGTCGTCGGCGGCGCGGCGATCTTTGCTTTGTTACTCGTGTTGGTGCCGCACGTCGGCATCTCGGTGAAGGGTAGCCGCCGCTGGCTCGGTCTTGGACCGATTCGCCTGCAGGTCTCAGAGCTTTCGAAAATCGCGATGGTCTTCTGTCTCGCGCACTACCTGTCCTTGAACCAGACGCGGATCAGCGAGTTCAAGCGTGGGTTTCTGATCCCCATCGGAATCGTCGTGGTCTTTGCGGCATTCGTGGCCAAAGAGCCGGATTTGGGGACGGCCGCGCTGATGTTCGCGGTGGGCCTGCTCATGTTGTTTTTGGCCGGTGGCAGCTGGCGCTACATCATCCCGGCCATCCTGATGGCGGTCGGCGTGCTGACCGTGGTGGTGATTTTGATTCCCAACCGCCTGCAGCGCTTCACTGCCTACATGGATGTTGAGGGCAACAAGCAGGGGGGCACCTACCAGCTTTGGCAGTCGTTACTGGCTTTTGCCGTGGGCGGAACCGACGGCGTTGGATTGGGCCAAGGCCGGCAGCAGATGAACTTTCTGCCTGAGGCACACACGGATTTTATCTTTGCGGTCATCGGCGAGGAACTCGGCTTGGTCTTCACGCTCGGCGTGGTCGGGATCTTCACGATCATCTTCATCGCGGGTTTCATGCACCTCCGCCGCGCTCCGAACCTTTTTCAATACCTGCTGGTTTCCGGCACCATTTTGATGATCTGCCTTCAGGCCATCATTAACCTCGGCGTGGTGACAGGGATGTTCCCGACCAAGGGCATGTCTCTGCCGTTCATCAGCGCCGGTCTTTCCAACCTGCTTCTTATGGGAGTGCTGATCGGCATCATTTTGAACACGCAACGCACGTGGTCGCGCACCGGCTTGAGTGGCGGGCGCTCATTGGAGGAAATGTCGTGAGCGCTTATCTGATTTCCTGTGGTGGCACCGGCGGACACCTCTCGCCCGGCATCGCGCTGGCCGAGGGCCTCGCCGAACGCGGTCACACCGCCACGCTGCTCATCAGCCAAAAGCGGGTCGATGCGCGTCTCATCGAGAAATACCCGCACCTGCGCTTCGTGCCGATTCCGGGCGCGCCGTTCACAATGGAGCCGGTGGGCTTTGCACGTTTCATCGTGTCGCAGACGAAGGGCTTTTTCGTCAGTTGGAAACTCGTTCGCACCACGCGTCCCGCCGGCATCGTTGGCTTCGGTGGCTTTACGACTGCGGCGATTATCGTAGCCGGCAAACTGCGCGGAGTGCCCGTCGCGTTGCACGAGGCGAATCGCGTGCCGGGTCGCGCCATTCGTTCTCTGAGCCGTTTTGCGCGCCGCGTTTACCTGCCGCCGGGCGTCGATCTGCCGGGAGTAGGGAAGGGCGTCGTTCGCAACGTGGGTCTGCCCGTTCGCCGTGAAATCGCCCGTCTTTCGCGCGAAGACGCGTGCCGTCTGCTCGGACTGAATCCCGCGAGAAAAGTGCTCGCGATCTTCGGCGGTAGCCAAGGCGCGACCGTGCTCAACGACTGGGCGCGCCGCGAACTCCCGAACCTCGCGAACGAGGGTATTCAGCTTTATTGCGTCACCGGCCTCGGCAAGGGAGCGCCTGAAATTCTGTCGCTCAAAGCGGCCGACCGTTCACCGGTCACGGCGATTTTCGTGCCGTTCTCCGATCAGGTCGCCGCGTTGCTTTCCGCCGCCGACCTCGTGGTTGCTCGCGCGGGGGCCGGTTCCATCGCCGAGATGATCCGCTGCGAAACGCCGTCCGTCGTTATCCCTTATCCGCACGCGGCCGACGATCACCAGCGCGCCAACGCTCTATGGTTTGGCGAACACGGCGGCACGGTCGTGCTCGACCAGGCAAAACTCCAGTCGGACCTCGGCTTCGCAGTGCGTGCGCTGCTTGCCGATGATGCGCGTCTGGCCGGCATCCGCTCGAATCTGCGTCAACTCGACCGCGCCTCGCCGCTATCGGCGATTCTCGATGACTTGGAGTCGTTCAATCCTTCGGGGAAAAGCGCCTCATGAGCCTCGCCTCATTGCCTTCTCTTTTCGGTCGCGAAGTGACCGTCGTGCATTGCGCGGGCGTGGGTGGCATGGGCCTCGGGCCGCTGGCCATTTATCTGGCGCGACGCGGCTTTCGCGTGAGTGGAGAAGATGACGCGATGACTGCGGCGATGCGCACCCATCTCGAACGCGCCGGCGTGCTCATCACGGGCGCGGGTGAGATTCCGGCCGATTGCCAACTCGTCGCTTGCTCCTCGGCGATTGCGCCCGGGCATCCGGTGGGCGTAACCGCCAAAGCACGCAACCTACCAGTCGTCCGGCGCGGCGAATTGCTGGCCGAGGCGACGTGTGATCGGCGGTTGATCGCGGTCTGCGGTTCGCATGGGAAGACGACCACGACCGCGATGTTAATCTCGGTTTTGCGAGCCGCGGGATTTCCCGCCGGTTACGTGCTCGGCGGCTTGTTTGGCGACGACTCGCTGGCACCGGCAAGCGCCGGAACGAATGACTGGGTTGTGGCCGAAATCGATGAAAGCGACGGCACCATCGGGCGTTTTTCGCCGGAGCTTACCGTGGCGGTGAACCTCGACTGGGATCATCCCGATTTCTACCGGACAGCCGGTGAACTGGAGTCGGCATTTCGCGCGCTGTTCAACCGCACCAAGCGCGCCGTGCTCGTGAATGCGGCGTGCGATCTCTCACTGCGCGCCACGGTGCAACTGACTCCGCCCGCAATCACGTTTGGTTTGACGGGTGACTATCGGGGTGAGGTCAGCGCCGTAATGGGCGGCAGCACCGAACTGGCGCTGGGCGGGCGGTTCTCTTTTGCGTCCGTCACGGTGCGGGCGATGGGCGATTTCAATGCGTTGAACGCGATCGCCGCGCTCGCCGTTGCAGAGGTGATCGGGGTGGGCGGACTTTCCAGCCAGTCGCTCGCTGATTTTCCCGGCGTGCGGCGTCGCCAGGCGGTGCTGCGGGCCACGGATGATTTAACGGTAATCGAGGACTATGCGCATCACCCAGCGGAGATTCGCGCACTGCTGGGCAGTCTGCGCGGTCGCGCTGACGGGCGTTTGGTCGTGGTATTTCAGCCGCACCGGTTCAGTCGCACCGCTCAGTTTAAGGAGGGTTTCGCCGCCGCGCTCGCGTTGGCCGATGCGGTTTACTTGCTCGATGTTTACGGTGCAGGCGAGGCGCCGATCGAGGGCGGCACTACCGGTGACTTGTATGCCGAGTTGCAACGCATCGCACCCGCGCTGCCGGCGGTCTATTGCCCTGGAAACAACGCGGTTTTGCTCGCGGCACTCGCGGCCGGCTGCAAGCCGGGTGACTTCGTGGCTTTTGTCGGCGCGGGGGACATCGACGCGATGGCGCGCGTGTGGTTGGACTCGGTCGCTACGCTGCGTTGGGATGCGTTGGCGGAAACGTTGCGCGCGGCTGTTTCGGCCGAAACCAAGGTGAAACGCGAGGAGTCACTCGCGCGTAAAACCACCATCGGTCTCGGTGGTGCCGCTCGTATTTACGCGGAGCCGGCGGACACCGCGGATTTACAGACGCTCGTGAAGACTGCGAAGGCGCAAGGGCTGCCGGTGGTGATGTTGGGACGCGGCTCCAATCTCGTGGTGCCGGACGAAGGCGTGGACGGGTTAGTCATCAGTTTGCGCCAGCCGGCGTGGGAGATTTTTGAGCCGCGCGCGGACGGTCGCGTGTGGGCGGGTGCGGGCTTGCGTTTGAAAAACCTGTGTGGCCTCGCGGCGAAAGCCGGCTTGGTGGGTTTTGAGTTTTTGGAAGGCATTCCCGGTAATCTCGGCGGCGCGTTGCGCATGAACGCGGGCGCGATGGGCGGCTGGATGTTCGACGTGGTCGAAGAGGTTGCTCTGATGACTCTCGATGGGGAGATCCGCACGTTGAAGAAGGCCGAGATGCACGTGGACTACCGGCATTGCGCGGAGTTGCACGATGCCATCGCGTTGGGGGCGTTGCTCAAGCCGGCCTCGCAATCCGAGGCAGCGGCCATCGCGCGGCAGATCGACACTTACCGGGAGAAGCGTCAGAAATCTCAGCCGCGCGAGCCGAGCGCCGGATGCATTTTTAAGAATCCCACGGGTGACTCCGCGGGGCGATTGATCGACGCCAGCGGACTCAAAGGCGAGCGGGTAGGGGACGCCGAGGTTTCGGGGGTGCACGCGAATTTCATCGTCAATCGTGGCAATGCTACGGCGGCGGATGTCATTGAGCTGGTGCGACGTGTGCGTGCGCGCGTCGAGCAGGCGCAGGGCGTGAAGCTCGAGCCCGAGGTGCTACTTTACGGCAAACAATGGAAAGACGTTCTATGAAAACATCCGAACCCATCATCGCCGTCTTCTGCGGCGGAACTTCATCCGAGCGCGAGGTCTCACTCGGCTCGGGCGCGTCCTCGGCCGTCGCGCTTGCACGCAGTTTCCCGACACGGCTGTTCAAGATCGATGCAGATGCGTTGCCTGAGGGGCTCGATCCGACGCGACACGTGGTGTTTTCGACGTTGCACGGCACCTTTGGCGAGGACGGCGGCATGCAGCGTTTGCTGGATGCGGCGGGCGTTACCTACGCGGGCTGCGGCGCAGTCGCCAGTGCACTGACCATGGACAAGGCAGCCACCAAAGCCGCTGCCGCCGAACGCGGAGTCGCCGTCGCCAAGGGGCTGACGTTCTCCGCCGTCCAAAAGCCATCGGCGGACGCGGTGATCGCCGCGTTGGGCGACCAAGTGGTCGTCAAACCAAACGACCAAGGCAGCAGTGTGGGTCTGACGGTGGCCACTGACCGCACGGTGTTGGCGCAGGCCCTCGACGCCATCACCGAGGGCAACTGGCTCATTGAGCAGCGCCTCGTCGGCCGCGAGTTGTCAGTCGGTGTCTTGAACGGCAAGGCGATGGGCGTGGTCGAGATCCGGCCCAAATCGGGCGTGTATGACTTCGCGAGCAAATACACCAAGGGCGCGACCGAGTATTTCGCGCCTGCGCCGCTTGATGAGACGCTCACCATGGCCGCCCAAAAGGCTGCCGAAATCGCTTTTGCGGCCTGCGGTTGCCGTGACTATGCGCGAGTCGATTTCATCCTCTGTGAGCAAAATGTGAATAACCCGCTTTATTTACTCGAAATCAACACGCTGCCCGGCATGAAAGAAACCAGTCTTTTGCCCATGAGCGCGCGCTGTGCCGGGCTGGATTTTTCCGCGTTGGTCCGTGAATTGGTAAGTCCTGCGGTGCAGCGTTTCAACCGGGGTGCTTAGGCCAGCTATTTTTCCATGAGTCAGACTAGTTTGAATCCTCCCACGACCCGCACTTGGCGCGACATTCCGCAGCCGGTTGCGCCGCGCCGTATTCTCGGCCGTGAGGGGAAAAAACGCGTGGCGATGGCGATCGGCAATATCGTCGGTCTTGTGCTCGTGCTCGGTGCATCCGGCTGGGGCGTTTACGAGGTCATGACTCTTTGGGAGACCAATCCTACGCGTATCACCGCGCCGACGAAGGGCGTGCCGGTCCGCGATTTCGCGGTGCGCACCGATGGCGTGCTCGACAAAGGGTGGGTCCAACGGACCCTCGCCCTGTCGAAGACGACCAGCCTGATGGAGGTGGATCTGGCGGTGCTCAAGCACGCGCTTGAGGAGAGCGGCCAGGTAAGCAAGGCCGTCATCGAACGCCGTTTTCCGGATGTCCTTGTGGTCACGCTTCAGGAGCGCACGCCGGTCGCGCGCGTGATGGCCCGGATCAGCGGAGCCGCCCCGGTGGCGTTCATGGTTTCACGAGACGGGACTGTGTATTCAGGATCGGGCTACGATGGAGAAATGACCGAGGCGCTGCCATTTATCGACGGTGTTAAGCTGGCTCGCGAAGGCGCTGGGTTCACCCGTATCGAGGGCATGGACGCCGTCGCTGATCTGCTCGGAACCGCCCAGGCATCCGCCCCTGCGCTCTACCATTCGTTCAAGGTCGTTTCGCTCGCGCGCTTCGGTCTCGACCGCACGCTCACAGTGAAGTCCACCGACGTGGAGGTGATCACTTTTGGTTCTTCGCAAGACAGCTTTTACCGCCAGATCGCCCGGCTCGATTACATCTTGGCGGAGACCCGCCGGCAGAATGCGACCGGCCAGCTCAAGTCGGTGAACCTCGCCATCGGAGACCGGCAGGTTCCGATCTCTTTCGACAACACGGTGGACGGACGCGATCCGTCCCGCTCCGCCGCTGGTTCCGCTCTCAGGCTCGTCCCGCCCACGGGGACCGCGCTTTTCTCCCTGCCTCCTCGCATTTCTTCTTCTCCTTCGAAACGTGATTTCTAGAACCAAGTTCATCGGCGCCGTTGAAATCGGCACCTCCAAGGTCAGCGTCCTCATCGGCGAGCTCACCCAGGGCAGCACGCTTCACATCATCGGTGTCGGCGAATGTCAGTCGCGAGGCGTCATCAAGGGCGCGGTTTCCGATTTCAAGGCCGCGAGTGAGGCCACGCACAGCGCTCTCATGGCCGCCGAGCAGAGCGCCGGCACGCGCATCGATGAGGTTTATCTCGCCCAGACCGGCGGGCACCTTGAAGGGTTTTACAACGAGGCTGCGGTGAACGTTTCCGCTGCCGACAACATGGTCGGTGCGCCGGACATCGACACCGTTTGCCGCCTAGCCAAGGCGAAGAATCTTCCCGAGGGCCGCATGGTGGTTCACCACCTGCGCCGTCCGTTCCGCCTCGATGGTCGCAACGTCCCTGATCCCGAGCACCTCGTCGGCCAGCGCCTTGAGGCCGGCTACTGGACCGTGCATGGCCAAGAGGGCAAGATCGCGGACAACATCCATGTTATCCGCGGCTTCAATGTCCGCGTCGCCGAACTCATTCTCTCGGGTCTCGCTTCGGGCGCCATCCTCGCCAGTGCCGAGGACAAGCAGAACGGCGTGCTCGTGATCGACGTGGGCGCAGGCACCACCGATTTCGTGCTCTACCGCGATGGCTGTGCGCAGCTCACGGGCGTTGTGCCGGTTGGCGGCGGCCACCTGACCAACGACCTCAGCCTCGGTCTTCGCGTAACCGAAGGCCAGGCCGAGAAGCTTAAGCTCCGTTTTGGACGTGGCACGGTGGCGACGAAGGATCGCGCCGAAAAGGTCTGGCTCAACGGCGATTTCGCCATCGGTGATCGCCAGTTCCCCCGCCATACGCTCGAGCAAATCACCGCCGCACGCACGACCGAGATTTTTGAAGTTGTGCGCAAGAAACTCGGTGCCGCGTTCTCTCCGGAGAAGACCGCCGCCGGCGTCATCCTCACGGGTGGCGCGGCCAAGTTGCCTGGTATCGACGAAGCCGCCGCGCGCGTTTTCGGCGTGCAGGCCCGTCTCGGCGAAGCCCCCGGCTGGGTCGCGGAAAACCTTCGTGACCCCAGCTTCAGCAGCGTGCTGGGCCTCCTCCAATACGGACTCAGCTCCCGCTCCGATCTTGCCGCGCCGCGCCGTCGTGCGCGTGCACCGAGTTGGGTCGGCAAACTCTTCGCCAACGCCTGAACGCATCCAACGAGGATCACGCCATGAATCCCAACGAACTTCCGCTCGCCCACGAAATTCTCACCGACCGCACGATCGCGATCAAAGTCGTGGGCGTCGGCGGCGCCGGTGCCAACGCGGTTGACCGTCTCAAGATGGAGAACCTTGATCGCCTGCAAATGGCGGTGATCAACACCGACCATCAGGCGCTCTCCAACTCGCCGGTGCAGGATAAAATCTTCATCGGTTCGACCGTGACGCGCGGCTTGGGCGCAGGTGGAGATCCCGACCTGGGCCGCGACGCCGCTGAAGCTGACCGCGAGAAAATCACCGCCGTCGTCAAAGACTGCGACCTCGTGTTCCTCGTCGCCGGCATGGGCGGTGGCACCGGCAGCGGCGCCGCCCCTGCGGTTGCCGAGATTGCCGCCGAATCCGGCGCGCTCGTCATCGCGTTTGTCACGATGCCGTTCACGTTCGAGGGCGGTCGTCGCGCCAAGCAGGCCGAGGAAGGTCTCGCCGCACTCCGCAAGGTTTGCGACGCGGTCATCCCGTTGCCCAACGACATTCTCCTTCAGCAGGCGGAAGAGGGCGAAACCGCGCTCGATTCCTTTGCTCGCGCCGACGAGTGGATCGGTCGCGGCGTGAAATCGATTTGGTCGATGCTCTTCCGCACGGGCCTGATCAATCTGGACTTTGCCACGCTTCGCCAGGCGTTTCACACCCGCGGCGGTAAGACGCTTTTCGGACTCGGTTCCGGCTCCGGTGAAAACGCGGTGGCCGAGGCCATCGAAGGCGTGAAGCTGTGCCCGCTGCTCGCCACGCCTGAGTTCGCCCGCAAGGCCGATCGTCTGCTGGTGAATATCGTCGGTGGCACCGATCTCACCCTGCCTAAGGTTAATGAAATCATGACTGCGGTGACCGAACAGTTCGGTCGCGATTCCCATGTCATCATGGGTGCGGTGATCGACGAAGACATGCAGGGCAAGGTCGAGGTCGTCGTGCTCGGCACGAGTGACATCGGTGGACGTTCCGGTGGTGTGCGTCGTCCCGCAACGCTGGCGCGGCCCACTCGCGCGATCACGCCCCCGGCGGCCCGCGCTTCCGGTGAGTTGGCCATCGAGACGGAGTCAGTCGAAGCGACTCCTGCTTCACCCGAATCCACTCTCGCCGCTGCTGCTGCCACTGCGACCACTCCGAAGGCGGCCAAAAATTCCGGAGAGTTGCCACTGGCACCTGTGGCTCAGGACGAGTTTTCGTTCAACGAACTCGAAAGCCGCGGCCACTTCGACAAGACGGATCGGAATCTTTTCGAGGGGCAGGACCTCGATGTCCCTACCTATTTGCGCAAGGGCATCCGGTTGGCGCTGTAAGTGAAGCGGAGTGCCCAGCTCAGTTCCGAGGTCTGAAATGTAGGAGCCTGCTTGCAGGCGATTTTGGACGTGCGCGAAACCCAACACCATCGCACGCCGTTCATCGCCTGCAAGCAGGCTACATTCAAACTTAATGAGGTAAGGAGCGTCCGAGCCGCTGGTTTTCGTCACTCACTCTTTTGTGCGAAGGCGATTTACTCGCCTTTGCAAAGGCACCCCTTGGCAAGCGGGATGGTTTGTGCACCATTCGGCTCTATGTTCGTCGACGAGTGTGTAATCAAAGTTCAAGCCGGTGATGGTGGTCGCGGAGCCGTGAGCTTCCGACGCGAAAAATATGAGCCGTGGGGCGGGCCCAACGGCGGTGATGGCGGTCGCGGTGGCGACGTCATCCTCCTGGGCGATGACGACACGAATAACCTCATCGACTACAAATATAAGCCGCACTGGAACGCCCAGGCTGGAGAACCCGGCCGGGGTTCTGACCAGTTTGGCAAAGAGGGTGAGCATTGCATTCTCCGCCTCCCGCTTGGCACCGTCGTGATCGACGAGGAAACCAACAAGGCCGTGGCTGAACTCGTCGAAGACGGCCAGCAGATCGTCCTCTGCAAGGGCGGCAACGGCGGTTGGGGCAATACGCATTTCAAGACTCCCACCAACCGTGCTCCCAAGCGCGCCAACGCCGGCCAGGCCGGCGAAATCGGCAAGTTCCGCCTCGTCCTTAAGAGCATCGCGGACATCGGCCTCGTTGGTTTCCCCAACGCCGGCAAATCTTCGCTCACCACCCGTATCACCAAGGCCCGTCCGAAGACCGCCGCGTATCCGTTTACCACGCTGCATCCGCAGATCGGCGTGATCGAGTTTCCTGCCACCTTCGACCGCCTGCTCCTCGCCGATGTGCCCGGACTGATCGAGGGCGCCAGCGAGAACAAGGGCCTTGGCCATCGTTTCCTTCGCCACATCGAGCGCTGCACGCTGCTCATGTTCCTCATCGACATGGCTGGCACCGATAATCGCGACCCGCGTGATGACTACCAGACGCTCGTCAACGAGCTGAAACTTTACGACAAGTCGCTCCTCAAAAAGCCCCGTGTGGTCGTTGCCAACAAGATGGACTTGGAGACTGCCGCCGCGAACCTCAAGAAGTTCAAGACGCGCCACAAAGTCGATATCATCAAGATCTCATGCGCGACCGGCGAGGGTCTCGAAGAGCTCAAGCTGGCCTTGCGCAAACGCGTCATCAAACACGGCGGCAAGCCGCGCATGATCAAGAAAACCGCCTGATCGCGGATACCTCCCTTATGAGTCTGAGTCCCGAACATCGCTCCTTGCTCATGCGGGCCAACCGCCTCCTCGGCGCCCACTTGGTCGAGGCCAACCTCGTCAAGATCGACAACCTCGAAGCCGCCAACGAGCGACTGCTCGAACTCATCTCGACCGGTGACTATCGCAAGGGCTCCGTGCTCTCGATTTTGGCCTTCGAACTCCAGGTGGTTAAAGAGGCCGATGTGCTCCATCACGTGATGGAGGAGCATGGTGTCGGGCTGGTGGACCTTCGTGCCTACGATGTGCCGGATGATTTGCGGGCCACGGTGGACATCGGCGCGTGTTGGGCGACGTGGTCGATACCCTTTGATCGGGAAGAGGACGTCTATTTCGTGGCCACGGCTTATTATCTGAGCCCGGCAGTTCGCACCTATTGGGAAAAGCAGCTGGGCTCTCCGATTGTTTGGTTTGGAACGACCCAGGAAATGCTCGCCGATTACTTTGAGAAAATAGAGGCACTTCGCGCCGGAACGCCTGCCGTAACTTCGAAATAAGCCGCCATGCCTCTCGGGAAAATCCAGACACAGATCGTCAACCGTCTCGTGGAAATGAGACGGCTCGACGACGCCCAACGCGACGCGCTCATCCATCATCCGGCCGACCTCAACGGCGATGCCTTGGACAAGCTGCTCATTGATGATTACAAGCTCACCCCGTTTCAAATCTTCGTGGCCCGCGCGCGCGCCGTGGGCATGGCGCCGTTCAACGTCACCCGCTGGCGGGTGACGCCCCAGACGTTCGAGCGA
Source organism: uncultured Opitutaceae bacterium (assembly GCA_967755175.1). Taxonomy (GTDB): domain Bacteria; phylum Verrucomicrobiota; class Verrucomicrobiia; order Opitutales; family Opitutaceae; genus Rariglobus. Next base: position 38,631 of record CBRAFO010000008.1, read on the forward strand.
ATTCCCCAAGAGTTTTGCCAAGAGCATTTGGTTCTTCCGGTCGGACAGGTCGGTGAGACGCTGTTGGTGGCCTTTGCCAATCCGTTCGAGGTCTCCATTCCGGCCAAGATTCAGGAAATGACCGGCATGAAGGTGGCCCGCCTGCTGGGGCGCGAGAAGGACATCAAGGACAAGTTCGCCAAGGAAAACCAGCCCGCCGCAGGATTCGAAGATGTCGTTAAGCAGATCGGTGCGGAGTTCGGTAACATTGCCGAGGTCATCGAGGAGGACGGAGTCACCGAGGATTCCGGTCCGATCATTCAGCTTTCCAATCGCATCATTGAGGATGCCTATTTTGCCGGCACATCCGACATTCACATCGAGCCGGGCGAGAAGGAAATGGTCGTCCGTTACCGCATCGACGGCATCTGTCAGGAAAAGCTTCGGCTTCCTTCCAAGGTGGGCCCGTCGCTCGTGGCTCGCTTGAAGATCATGTGTAACCTCGACATCTCCGAGCGGCGTTTGCCGCAGGATGGTCGTATCGTCTTCAAGCAATTCACGAAGAAAGGCATCGATATCGACCTTCGTGTCTCCACCGCTCCGCTCAATCATGGCGAAGGCGTGGTCATGCGTATTCTCGACAAGCAAAAATCGACGCTGCCGATGACCGCCCTCGGTTTCTCCCCGGAGAACCTGGAGAAATATCGCGAGGTCATTCGCCAGCCCTACGGGATGATCCTGCACTGCGGACCGACCGGCTCCGGTAAGTCGATGACGCTCTACTCGGCGCTCAACGAGATTAACTCCCCCGAACTCGTCATCCGCACCGCCGAGGACCCGATCGAATACACGCTCGCCGGTATCAACCAGATGCAGATGCACCGGCAGATCGGTCTGACGTTTGCGACCGCCCTGCGTGCCTTTCTTCGTCAAGATCCCGACATCATTCTCGTGGGCGAAATTCGAGACAAGGAAACCGCCAATATTTCCGTCGAGGCGGCGCTCACCGGTCACTTGCTTATCTCGACGCTCCATACCAACGACGCGCCCAGCACGATCGCCCGTCTCACCGACATGGGCATTGAGCCGTTCATGATTTCGTCGTCGCTCCTGTGCGTGTGCGCCCAGCGTCTGATGCGCCGCGTGTGTAAGACCTGCAAAGTGCAGACCGAGCCCAGCCCTCGCGAAAAAGAACTGCTGGAAAAAGCTCTCGGTTGGAGCGGCCCCATTTACAAGGCCTCACCTAAGGGGTGTCCCAAGTGTGGCGGCAACGGCTACAAGGGCCGCGTGGGTATCCATGAACTCATGATCATCAATGAGGAACTCATCGAGGGCATCAACAAGGGTATGGAGACCGCCGAGCTGAAGAAAATCTGTATGCGCAACGGCATGAAAACCCTGCACCAGGATTCCATGCTCAAGGTCAAAGACGGCCTGACCACGATTGAGGAAGCTATCTCCAACGTCCCGCCCGACCTTTGATTTTACCTCCTACCATGAAGCGTCTGTTCATCGTCTCAGCTTGCGCCGTCACGTTGCTTTTATCCGGCTGTTCGAAAAAGCCCAAAGAGGTGCCCGAAGCCGTCAAGCACGAGGCCGCTTCTCTGATGAGCGAGGCTCAATTCGCGATGCAGATTCGCGAGTTTTCCCGGGCCGAGGAGTTGATCCAGCGCACGATCAAACTCCAGGACGATGTTCCCGAGTATTGGGTGTCGTTGGGTATGGCGCTCCGCAAGCAGGACAAAAACGAAGGCGCGGGCAAGGCCTACCAAAAGGCGCTCGGCTTGCACGCCGACCGTTACGAGCAGAACAAGTCTCCCGAAGAACTCGCGCAGCAGGCGTTTGTGCTCGGACTACTCGGACGAACCAACGACGCGATCAAGCTTCTGGACAAAGGACTCAAGGAATTTCCAGATAGCCCGGTCATGAAGAAAATGGCCGACCCGCGCGGGTTGCCTCGCACGTTCCAGACCGCCGAGTTCAAGGCGCTGATGTTGTAAACAGGACTGCGCGGGGCAGGACAGGGCAGGGATGGGTGGCGGGACCGGCGTTACTCCCCACGGTTCATCGCCAGCACCATCGCACGGATCTCTGTGCCGATCTTGGCGAGCTGGGTGTTGATCAATCGGGTGCGAGTGTCGTTGCCGGCGGCCGTGAGGGTGTCGAGCGCGTTGATTTGTGCGCTGACTTCTTCGGGCGCGGGGTAGTCGGACTCGACAGCCCGGGCGAGCGATGTGAGCAACGTGCGGATTTTTTCGACCCATGCGGCCGGTTCGTTCGACTCGATGGGGATGCCCTCCTGGAGGTGGAGTGTGAGGGCGTTGATCGCACGCGTGATCCGGGTGTTGCCGTGGAGTAGGGCGGAGCCGCGGTCGATGTTACTCTGATGCCGCGTCGGTTCGCCGGCCATCCGCTGCAACGAGGCAGCGGCGATGCTGTTCGCAGTCTCCGCCCTGCGCTTGGCGTGTAAGGTTTCGTTCGCGAAGGCCCGGCCGGCGGCAAGTGCCGTGGCGACGGCCGCGAGATAAGTTTCGCCCGCGCGCATCGCCCCCGCCATCGCAACGGGGAACCGGTCGCGTTCCCAACTCGGCCAGAAGAGGAGGGCGGCCAGCAGCGCCATGCCGCCGCCCGCAAGGTTGCACAAGAGGCGCGAGATCGTGAAATCCAAGTGCACGGGGCCGGCGGTTTCCGTCAGGAGCACGAGCATCAGCGTGATGAAAAAGACTGCGAGGCCGTAGCGCTGCTTTTGGCAGTAGGCGAAAGCGAAGACCGTAACGGCGATCAAGGCATCGAGCACTGGCAATGGCATGCGAACCCAGAGAAATGCGCTGGCCAAGGCGCTGCCGGCCAGCGTGCCGAGGATGCGTTGCCCCGCTTTTTTGCGCGTCGAACCGTAGTCGGGTTGGAGCACCACGATGAGCGTGAAGGCGATCCAGTAACCCCGGGGAATGTCCAAACTTTGATAGAGTGCGATTGCCGCCATGGTCATCACCGCCATTCGCAACGTGTGGCGCACGAGGAGAGGGTCGGGGCGCGAGAACGATTGGAACCACGACGGGAGTCGTGAGCGCGAAACAATCGCACCCAACTCCGGAAGACGCAGGGGAAAGCCGTCGCGGGCGGCGCCGCGATCGACCGTGTCGCGCAGCGAGGCTTTTAAATTGGAGAGCAGTTCGCGTAGTTGCCGGAGTGTTTCGTGCAGCATCGCGGTTTCATCCGGTGGCAGCGGACGCATTTGGTCGGAGAGGCCGTCGATCAGGTGAATGCAACGGTTCACACGGATTTCAGTGGCGGCGAGATGGACTTGCCGGTGCGAGATGATCGTGATGCTGACCGAGTGCGTGAGATTGGTCAGCGCGACCAGCAGCGAATCGAGTGACGGAGCGATGCGGGCGAAGCCCGCGTGTGGCGAGAGCAGTTCGATGGATACATGGAGCGCCGCGGCCCGAGTGCCCAGGCGTGCTGCGGTTACGCGCAAAGCCTCCAAGTGCTCGACGAGAGCCGACGTGCGTCGGGTGTTCGCTGCGGCCAAAATGGCTTGGGTGCGATCAACCGCCTCGCGCAACTCACGCTCGCACTGCGCGAGTTGGACATGTCGCGCCGCCTCGTTGGTGTCGGGTTGGAGTTGAAGTGAGTCGAACACACAGGCCACAGCGAGCCACGTCTCTGCCACCGATTGCCTCAGCGCATGCTGAGGACGCAATGGCCAGATCATGGCCTGAAGAGCCACTCCCCATAGTCCGCCGGCGAGCGCGAATGCGACGTGATGCCACCCCGGCTGATGGCCGGAGGGAATCGCGAGCCCCATGATGAACAGGAGCGCGGCGACGACTCCGAGGCCGGGGCCGTAATCGCCGCTCAGGTGTCGCGCCACTCCGGCGAGCACAGCCAGAGCGGCCATCGCGAGCACGGAGATGATGAGATGGCCGGCGGCCAGGGTTCCGAGCAACGTAGCGCCAGTGATAGCGACGGTGACCACGAGCAGGATGACGAAGCGAAATCGATACGCGCCACGCACGTCGGTTAACGCCACGACTTGCGCGCCCACCGCCGCAAATGCGATTTCGCAGGGGAGGTTAAAAAATTGCGCAACAATCAGCGGAACGACAAACGCCGTCATCCCTCGGAACGCACGCGTGAACGCGGGATCGAGGGCGACGCGTTGCAGCGATTTTCCGGCCCGGGAAAAAGAAGGCGCAAGGTTCATGGTGCAGTCGGCCTCCGACGGTCTGGGTTTCTACCGCCACACTCAATGCTGCTCGCAACGCTTCGTTTCGCCCGGAGTAGTTTGTCACTTAATAAGTGACAAAGGGCTTGGTTGCCTGTGCAGGGGATTGCGGGGCATGGGATTCGCGGGCGTGGGGTGCGCAGGCGCGAGATACATTGGGGCGGACCGCGCTGGCCGCGAGGAAGCGGCTCGGAGCCCTGCCGCGAGTGGGCCGGCGGGTCACTGATGAGATTACAGATAAACGCCGCCGCCGAGCAGGCGTTCGCCCTCGTAGAGCGCGAGGATTTGTCCGCTGGCGAGACCACGTTGCGGCGTCTCAAAACGCACGAGCGCGGAGTCGCCACCTTCGGGGGTAAACTCAATGGCGACCCGCGGATCTCGGTAGCGAACGCGTCCTTCGAGCCGGCGGGGCGAGGTGATCGGGGTGGCATTCCATTGTAGGGAATGCACGCGCACCTCGGATTGAAAGAGTCCGGGCGCGTCGGCGGCGTCGAATGCGACGAGGAGCGCGTTGTCTTCGGCACGTTTCCCCACGACGACGTAGGCTTGGTTGTCGGTGTTGGACGGAACGCCGATGCCCTTGCGCTGGCCGAGCGTGTAGTAGTGCAAGCCGGGGTGAACTCCGAGGTGTTTTCCGTCCGTGGCGCGCACGATGGGGCCGGGCTGGTCGGGCACGTATTGGCGGAGAAAATCCTGCATCTTCACTTCGCCGATGAAGCAGATGCCTTGGCTGTCCTTCTTGGCGGCGGTGGGCAGGCCGGCTTCGGCGGCAAGACGGCGCAGTTCGGGCTTGGGCAAGTGGCCAATGGGGAAACGTGCATCGGCGAGCTGTTCCTGTGAGAGCAGGGCGAGGAAGTAGGACTGGTCTTTGTTTTTATCGACGCCTTCGAGCAGAGCAAAACGCCGTGTATCCTCCGGCGTCGGGTAACCTATTGGGTTACTCGGGCCCGGGGAGATTTCCACGCGCCGGGCGTAGTGGCCGGTGGCGACCGCACCGAAGCCGTGGTCGCGTGCCCACTGGCGGAAGACCCCGAACTTGATTTCGCGGTTGCACATGATGTCGGGGTTGGGCGTGAGGCCGCGTTTGTAACCGTCGAGCAGATACGCGACGACGCGTTCGCGATAGTCTTGCATGAGGTTGACCACGCGGAACTCGATGCCAAGGCGGTCGCAGACGGCGCGGGCGTCCTCGATGTCCTGCATCCACGGGCAGTGGCCGATGACGTTGTCCTCGTTGATCCAGTTCTTCATGTAGGCGCCCACGAGGTCGTGCCCCTGCTGTTTGAGCAGGAGCGCGGCGACGGAGCTGTCGACTCCGCCGGACATGGCGACGAGGATCTTATCGGATGCTGGCATTATGCATGACGACGTGAATGGGTCGTGCAGTTTGTCAACTGCGCGGACCGATACCGGAGGCAGCTTTCGGTCTTGTGCGAAGATTGGCATGAAGAATGATATGCGCTCCCGACCATGTCTTCCCGCGTAAAAAAAATCGCCCGTGCTCGGTTGGAATCGCCTGTCCAAGGCGTAATTGAGCTGACCCATGATTGGCGTGCGCGGCACCTGCCGCCGCTTGAGCTGACGGGCGGCGCGCGATTCACCACGCTGGAGCGGGTGCCAGACTATGTGTTCGGTTGCGAGAGCGCCTATTTCGTAAATCGCAAAGGGGTTATCTGGTTTTTCCTGCGGCTGGAGGACCACCCGGAGTTGGTGGGTGAAAAGGTCTATGTCGCAGGCACGTTCAACGGCTGGCACGAGGCGCTCGCCAGTGACGAGTGGCTGCTGCGCGAGGCATCGATTGATGGCAGCCCGGCATTGGTCTGGTCGGGGAAGGTGGATCGGTTTAACACTTATCCGCATCAGCGCTTCAAATTTGTGACGCAGGCAGGCAACTGGCTGCATGTGCCGCCGTCGGCGCCCAACGCGGTGCGCGATGAGCATGGTAATATAAACTACACCATCGATCCCGAGCGCACGGGGCAGCACTTGTTCAAGTTTACCCTGGCCAAGCCGCTGGACCTGTCGGAGTCGTGGTCGGTCCACTGGGCGGACGGCGAGGATGGGCACGCGGTGCCGCTCATGCCGGGCGATTTCTTTTATAAGCTGGCGAGCGAGCTGCCGATGGGGGCGCGGGTGAACGGCAACGAAACGGTGTTCCGACTTTTCGCGCCTCGCGCGAAGTCGGTCGAACTGTGCGTCTGCATTGATCTGGCCGATCAGAACGTGCCACATCGTTACGCACTCAAGCGCATTGCGGATATCAGTGGTGCCTACAATGGCGTTTGGGAGGTGGTGCTCGCGCAGAATCTCCACGGCTGGTTTTACTGGTATCACGTGAACGGGCCGGGGGACGTCTTTGGGTTATTCGACCCGACGCATCGGGTGCTCGATCCGTATGCGCAGGCGGCGGTGGGTCGGCTCGGGCCGGGCATCGTGCTGGACCCGGCGTGGGTGGGGAAGGCGGATCGCGATTTCAAGACGCCCGCGTGGCAAAGCCTCGTTATCGCCGAGGCGCATGTGCGCGACCTGGTGGCGCGTGCGCCGGTCGCGTTGGGCGTGGATGAGCGGCTCGGTTTTGCCGGCCTTCAAAAGTGGGTGGATCATCCCGATTTCTATCTGAGCCGACTCGGTGTGAATTGCGTGGAGCTTCAGCCGGTGCAGGAAAACGACGCGAAGGCCGCGGGCGAATATCACTGGGGTTACATGACCAATAATTTTTTCGCGCCCGACAGCGGCTATTCCTCCGTCCCGGAGAAGGCCAGCGGCGTGAAGGAGCTGCAATCGTTGGTGGCGGCCTTTCACCGGCGCGGCATCGCGGTGGTCCTGGATGTGGTTTACAACCATGTCGGCGAGCCGGCGCACCTGATGTTCGTGGACCGGCTCTATTATTTTGAGCAGGACAACGCGGGCCAGTTGTCCAACTGGAGCGGTTGCGGTAACGACCTGCGCGCTTCGGCCGCGATGGCTACGCGCCTCGTCGTCGATAGCTGCCGGCACCTCGTGGAAACCTACGGGGTGGACGGCTTCCGCTTTGACTTGGCCGATCTCGTTGGCGTGTCCGTCCTGCGCCAAGTCGAGACCGCGCTCAAACGCATCAAGCCCGATATCATCCTCATTGCCGAGCCGTGGAGTTTCCGCGGCCACATCGCGGGCGAGTTGCGCGACACGGGCTGGGCGTCTTGGAACGATGGATACCGTAATTTCCTGCGCGAGTATGTGCGCGGTGGCGGCACGCGTGAGGGCTTCGAGTATTACCTGAAGGGATCGCCGTGGTATTACGCCAAGTGGCCGGCGCAGACGGTCAACTACACCGAGTCGCACGATGACAAGACGTGGATCGACGTCATCACCGAGAACGCCAATGGCAACGGCGACACGCCCACCGCCAACGACCGCCGACGCACGCACTTGATGGCGGCGACTCTGTTCATGTCGGTCGGTATTCCCATGATCTCCGCCGGGCAGGACTTCATTCGTTCGAAGCAGGGTATTAACAACACCTACCAAATGGGTGACGTGAATGCCCTCGATTACCGGCGCATTTACCGGTTTCCGTCCACCCACGCGTATTTTGCCGACTGGATCGCCTTCCGCCGCTCCGAGGCCGGGCGTCTCGTTCGGCATTTCTCGCGGGCTAGCGAGCAGTTTTTCCACTTTTACTGGGCTTACGATACCGCAGCTGTCGCGGTGATTTATAACGCCGATCGCTCCCAAGGCTCAGGTCAGCTGCTCCTTGCGATTAACAACACGCTGAACGACGTGACCATTCCGCTCGGGGAGGGCATTGCGTCGCCTGAGTGGCGGCAACTCGCCGATCACGAACGGTTCTTCAGCGAAAACGGAAGGCACGTGGTTCGCCAACCGGTGGAGACGGAACTCTTTGTCCCGGCGTTGGGCTGTGGTTTGTGGACGCGGGACGCCTGACGGGTTTTCTGCGACGGCGGATCGGGCAGACACAATAAACGCAGGGGTTTTATCAGTTTTTGCGCAGCCAAAACCCTTGCCAATCCGGGCGTCGCACACTTCTTTGCTGATCCCGCGCCTACACGGCACGGTCAACCTGTATCAGCAATCTAACTCATAGAAACGGATTCCTCCCATGGCAGTAAAAGTCGCAATCAATGGTTTCGGTCGTATCGGTCGCCTCGTGTTCCGCGCCCTTGTTGAACAAGGCCTGCTCGGCACCACGCTCGACGTCGTCGCCGTCGGTGACATCGTCCCGGCCGACAACCTCGCCTACCTCGTCAAATACGACTCCACCCAAGGCAAGTTCCAGGGGACCGTTTCTTCCAAGAAATCCTCCCCTGACAAGGCCGAGGACGACGTCTTGGTGATCAATGGCCGCGAGATCCTCGTGGTCTCCGCCAAGTCCCCCGCCGAGCTCCCTTGGGCCAAGCTGGGCGTCGATCTCGTTATCGAGTCCACCGGTCTCTTCACCGACGCTGACAAGGCCAAGGGCCACATCACCGCTGGTGCCAAGAAGGTCATCATCTCCGCTCCGGCCAAGGGCGAAGACATCACCATCGTGATGGGCGTGAACGACGACAAACTCGACGTTACCAAGCACAACATCATCTCCAACGCCTCCTGCACCACGAACTGCCTCGCGCCGCTCGTTCACGTGCTCCTCAAGGAAGGCTTCGGTCTCGAAGAAGGCCTCCTCACCACCGTGCACGCCTACACCGCCACGCAGAAGACCGTGGACGGCCCCTCCAAGAAAGACTGGAAGGGTGGCCGCACCGCCGCGCAGAACATCATCCCCTCCGCCACCGGCGCCGCCAAGGCCGTCGCGCTGGTTATCCCCGAGGTCAAGGGCAAGCTCACCGGTATGGCCTTCCGCGTGCCGACCCCGACCGTCTCGGTCGTCGACTTGACCTTCAAGACCACCAAGGAAACCAACCTCGCTGAGATCAAGGCCGCTCTTAAGAACGCGTCCGAGACCTACATGAAGGGCATCCTCGGTTACACCGACGAAGAGGTCGTTTCCTCCGACTTCATCCACGACAAGCAGTCCTCGATCTTCGACGCCGGCTCCTCCATCGAGCTCAACTCGAAGTTCTTCATGCTCGTGTCCTGGTATGACAACGAGTGGGGCTATTCCAACCGCGTCGTCGATCTCACCAAGAAGATCGCCGCCAAGCTCTAATCGCGGCTTTGCCGCTTAAAAAGTAGCGAGTAGTGAGTAGCGAGTAGCGAGCATTCCGCCGCTAAAACGCTGCTCGCTACTCGCTCTTTTTTCGCCCGCATCCGGCGGGTTTATCTACTCGCTACTCACTACCCGCTACTCGCTACTTTTTCACTGCTACTTCTCACCTGACCATGTCCAAATTCAAAACCATTCGTGATCTCGACCTTGCTGGCAAACGCGTGTTCATGCGCGTCGACTTCAACGTCCCGCAAGACAAGAAGACCGGCGTCATCACCAACAACGCCCGCATCGTCGCCGCGTTGCCCACGATCAAATACGCCCTCGAAAAAGGCGCGTCTGTCGTTCTCGCCAGCCACCTCGGTCGTCCGGATGGCCAAGTAATCGAGAAGTTCTCCCTTAAGCCGATCGCCGCCGAACTCGAAAAAGTTCTCGGCCAGCCCGTCGCCTTCGCCGCCGATTGCGTCGGCCCCGTCGCCGAGCAAGCTGCCGCCGCTCTCAAGCCCGGCCAAGTTCTCCTCTTGGAAAACCTCCGCTTCCACATCGAGGAAGAGGGCAAGGTGAAGCTCGAAGACGGCACCTCCGTCAAAGCCGATCCGGCCAAGGTTGCCGAGTTCCGCGCCGGCCTCTCGAAGCTCGCTGACGTTTACGTCAACGACGCGTTCGGCACCGCCCACCGCGCCCACAGCTCCATGGTTGGCGTCACGCTTCCCGTGAAGGCCGCTGGTTTCCTCATGGAAGCCGAGCTCAAGGCCTTCGCCAAGGTTTTGGACAATCCCGATCGCCCGCTGCTCGCCATCCTCGGCGGCGCCAAGATCGCCGACAAAATCCCGCTCATTAAGAACCTGCTCGATAAGGCCGATAAGATCATCATCGGCGGCGGCATGGCCTACACCTTCCACAAGGTTCTTCGCGGCACGCCGATTGGCGCCAGCCTCTACGATCCTGAAGGTGCCAAGATCGTCGAAGAACTCGTGGCCAAGGCGGCGGCTCGCAACGTCGAGCTGATCTTCCCGATCGATTTCCTCTGCGCCGACAAGTTCGCCCCCGACGCCAACACCCAGCCCGGCGATCTCGCCACAGGTATTCCTGATGGCTGGGAAGGTCTCGATGCCGGCCCGAAGTCCATCGAACTCTATCGCAACGCCATCCTGTCCTCCAAAACCATCATTTGGAACGGACCGGCGGGCGTGTTCGAATTCGATAAGTTCGCCGGCGCGACCAAGGCCATGGCTGACGCCATCGCCGAGGCCACTGCCAAGGGCGCGACCACGATCGTTGGCGGCGGCGACACCGCGACGGCCGCGAAGAAATTCAAGGTCGCCGACAAGGTCACCCACTGCTCCACCGGTGGCGGCGCTTCCCTCGAGTTCCTCGAAGGCAAAGCTCTCCCCGGCGTGGTTTTCCTGGAAAGCTGAGGTTTTCCAAAAACGAGGGCTGAGGGCTGAAACTTGAAACCTGAAAAAGGAATCCCGTTTCGGTCCTCGGTCCCCTTTCTGCTGTTCGTATTCAGGTTTCAGCTCTCATCCCTCATCCCTTTCTTCTCATGTCCATTCGCAAAAAACTCATCGCCGGTAACTGGAAGATGAACAAGACCTCCGCCGACGCTTCCACCCTCGTGCAGGAACTGGTCACCGAGGTCGGCAAGCAGACCGACGTCGAAGTCGTTGTGTGCCCTCCCTTCACCTCCTTGGAGAGTGCCGGCAAGGTCCTTGACGGCTCCAGCATCAAGCTCGGCGCGCAAAACCTGCACCCCGAAAAGAGCGGCGCCTACACCGGCGAAATTTCCGCCGAGATGCTCCGCGCCCTCTTCGTGAACTACGTTATCGTGGGACACAGTGAGCGCCGCACCTACTTCGGCGACACCGATGCCTTCGTTAACCAGAAGGTGCTCGCCGCCCTCAAGAACCAGCTCAAGCCCATCCTCTGCGTTGGCGAAACCCTCGCTGAACGCGAAGGCAACCAGACGCTCAAAGTCGTGCAGACGCAGCTCGAGGCCGGCCTCGACGGCGTGAGCAAGGACCTCGCGACCAGCGTCGTCATCGCCTACGAGCCCGTCTGGGCGATCGGCACCGGCAAGGTCGCCACGACCGAGCAGGCGCAGGAAGTTCACGCCTTCATCCGTAGCCTCCTCGTGAAGCTGTTCGGTGAAGCCGTGGCTCAGAAGGTGCGTATCCTCTACGGTGGTTCCATGAAGCCCTCCAACGCTCCTGAACTGCTCGCGCAGAAGGACATCGACGGCGGCCTCATCGGTGGCGCTTCGCTGGAAGCCCGCAGCTTTGTCGAACTCATCAAAGCCGCGGCCTCCGCCAAATAAGCGACGACCGGTTTTCTCTCTTCGAGGCGGCTCCAAATTGGAGCCGCCTTTTTTGTAGGGTCGCCCCTCGTGGGTGGATCTTTTCGCCCCCCGCCACGCATCCGGAGGTCCGCCCACGAGGGGCGACCCTACACGATCATCGGGGCCCGTGGAGGTGCGTAACTCCATCTCGCGCATTGACGCCGACTTTACCGGGACATTTCCTCCGTGGCATGAGTGACAAAGCGGCTCCCAAGACGACCAAATACAAACGCATCGTGCTCAAGTTGAGCGGCGAAGTTCTGAGCGGGAAATCCAGCAACCCCATCGACGCCGGCGTCCTTGAGCGCATCTGCTCTCAGGTGAAGCAAATCCACGACATGGGCGTCGAGGTGTGCGTCGTCATCGGCGGCGGTAACATCTTCCGTGGTCTCCAAGGCGAGAAGCGTGGCGTGGATCGCACCACCGGCGACTACATGGGCATGCTCGCCACGGTCATCAACTCGCTCGCGCTCATGGATTGCCTCGAAAAAATGGGCGTTTCCACCCGCGTGCAGAGCGCCATCCCGATGAACCAGGTTGCCGAGCCGTTCATCCTCCGTCGCGCCGTGCGCCACCTTGAAAAAAATCGCGTGGTGATCTTCGCCGCCGGCACCGGCAATCCCTATTTCTCCACCGACACGACCGCCGCTCTGCGCGCCTCCGAGATGCACGCCGACATCATCATGAAGGCGACCAAAGTTGACGGCATCTACGACAAGGACCCGAAGAAGCACGCTGACGCCGTCAAATACGACACCATCACGTTCATCGAGGCTCTGCGCCAACGGCTCAACGTCATGGATTCGACCGCGTTCTCGCTCTGCTTGGACAACAACGTGCCCATCCTCGTGTTCGACCTCAACGACCCGCACGCGATCGAGAAGGCGGTCACCGGCCAGAAAGTCGGCACCTTGGTTCACGGGTGATCTCTCTAAGTAGCGAGTAGCGGGTGGTGAGTAGCGAGCATTCTGCAAGCAACCGCCACCCCGATCCAAAGTCTGTCACACTCGCTACCCGCTATTCACTACTCGTTACTTTTCTCCCCATGTCTCAATCCATTCTCTCCGACACTCAGGCCAAGATGAAGAAGGCCGTGGACCACACGCTCCACGAATTCTCCAATATCCACACCGGCAAGGCCACGCCTTCCATGGTGGAAGGCATCATGGTCGAGGCCTACGGTTCGATGATGCGCATCAAAGATTGCGCCGCCATTTCCACGCCCGACGCCCGGCAGATCGTCATTCAACCGTGGGACAAAGGCCTCACGCAGGCCATTTCCAAGGCGATCCAGATCGCCAACCTCGGCTTCAATCCCGCGGTGGACGGCCAACTCGTCCGCATTCCGCTCGCCGACATGAGCCGCGAGCGCCGTCAGGAGTTCGTGAAGGTCGCCAACCGCCTTGCCGAAGAAGGCCGCGTGCAAGTGCGCAACGTTCGCCGCGACTGCATCGAAGCAGTTAAAAAAGCCAAGCTCCCCGAGGACGAAGCCAAGCGCACCGAGAAAGACATTCAGACCCTCACCGACAAATCCATCGAAGAGGTCAACAAGCACCTCGCCGCGAAGGAAAAGGACCTGCTCACGGTCTGAGTGATTCTCTCCGTGATGTAGGAGCCTGCTCGCAGGCGATGGCGGAAGACTAACGACGGCGTTACGTTTACATCGCCTGCAAGCAGGCTCCTACATTCGACCCCGGCTTCCCCGTGAAAACCACTGCCCCCAAGCGCGTCGTCATCAAACTCGGCACCGGCGTGCTCACGTCGGGTATCGGCCAGTTAAATACGGAGCGCATCGCCGCACTCGCCGCCGGAGTTGCCGGCCTGCGTGCGGCCGGCACCGAGGTCATCGTCGTCTCCTCCGGCGCGGTCGGGCTCGGCATGGGGCGGCTCGGCCTTAAGCGAAAACCCTCCGACGTTTCCAAGAAGCAGGCCTGTGCCGCCATTGGGCAGTCGCTGCTTATGCAGACTTGGCAGCGTGGCTTTGACCCCCACGGCCTCACCGCAGCCCAGGTGTTGCTAACCCACGAGGACTTGCGCGGTCGCGACCGCCATCTCGGGGTGAAGGCCTGTCTCGAAGAGCTCATCGCCTACGGCACGATCCCGGTCATCAACGAAAACGACACGGTGAGCGCCGCCGAGATCAAGTTTGGCGATAACGATACGCTCTCCGCGATGGTAGCCAGCCTGACCGGCGCGCAGCACCTGCTCATCCTTTCCACGGCTCCTGGTCTCATCGATATGAAGGGCACCGGCAAAATCGTGCCGGTCGTCGAAAAGATTACTCCCGAGATAGAGGCGATGGCGGGTGGCACGACTGACATCACCGCGACCGGCGGGATGATTTCCAAGATCACCGCCGCCAAGCTCGCCGTGCGCGCCGGCTGCGGTGTGTTCATCGCCAGCGGCGCCGAGCCCGACATCATCGCCCGTCTTCTCGGCGGCACGGGGCCCGGCACGTTCTTTGTGCCGAGCGGCATCCCGCTCGATGCGAAGAAACGCTGGCTGGCGTATTTTCAACGTCCTTCGGGTAGCATCCGGATCAACCCCCGTGCGGTGCCGGTTCTCCGTGATGAAGGGCGCAGCTTGCTCGCTATTGGTATCACGGGCGTCGGCGGTGCGTTCGACGAAGGCGAGATCGTGAACATTCTCGATGCGGATGGAAAAGTCCTCGCTCGCGGCGTGGCCGCGTTCGACTCGCATGAGGTCAAAGCGATTGCTGGTAAAACCAGCGACGAACTGAAGCCGCTCTATCCCGGTCGCAAGCGTCTCGAAGTTGTCCATCGCGACAATCTGGTGCTGCTCTGAGCGATTCGCTTGGCGGGCGAGAGGGCAGTGCCATCTGCTTCTGTGAGCAGCCGTGATAGGATAAGTTGTTAATCAGTTGAGTATCCTTTTGCCTCGGGTGCGAAGAGGCTTCATGGATTACGCGTCACGTCCTGGATGGCTCCACCCTCAGTGAACGCTTTTCCCATTTCGACTAGGATTCGCCTTGGCGCCGTTTTGTTGGCCGCCTTGGTCGCTGGTGTCGTCGTGTGGGCGACGTGGGCTCCGAAACCCCAGCCGGTTAAGGTAGGTATCCTTCATTCGTTGACCGGCACGATGGCGATCAGTGAAGCCTCGGTTCGAGATGCGACTCTGCTGGCCATCGAAGAACTCAATGCGACGGGCGGGGTGTTGGGCAGGCGGATCGAGCCGGTGGTGGCCGATGGTCGTTCGAACTGGCGAGTATTTGCTAGTGAGGCGGAGCGGCTGATTGTCGGGGAACGGGTCGCGGTCGTGTTTGGCTGTTGGACTTCGGCCAGTCGCAAAAGCGTCAAACCCGTGTTCGAGCGGCACAACAGTTTGCTGTTTTACCCGGTTCAATATGAAGGCTTGGAGCAGTCGCCCAACATCGTTTACACGGGGGCCTCACCCAACCAGCAGATCATCCCGGCGGTGAAGTGGAGTTTCGACCATCTCGGAAAGCGGTTTTTCTTGGTCGGTTCGGACTACGTGTTCCCTCGCACGGCCAACGCCATCATCAAAGCACAGGTGACCGCACTGGGTGGGACGCTGGTGGGGGAGGAGTATCTCGGACTGGGAAGCGTGGACGTCGAAAAAATCGTTCGGCAAATCGTGCAGTCGCAGCCCGCGGTGATCCTCAACACGCTTAATGGTGAGAGTAACGTGGCGTTCTTCGCGGCCTTGCACCAAGCCGGAGTATCCACGGAGCGAATGCCCACGGTCTCGTTCAGCATCGCCGAGACCGAGCTCAAACGCATGGATGCTGGGGCGATGGCAGGAAATTATGCCGCTTGGAACTATTTCCAGAGCGTGGACAGCCCGGGAAATCGGCGCTTCGTGAAAGCCTTTCGAGCGCGGTTTGGTGCGGATCGAGTCACCGATGATGCCATGGAGGCTGCGTATTTTGGGGTTTACTTGTGGGCCCATGCGGTTGATTCGGCAGGCACGACTGAGGTGTCCGCCGTGCGCAGAGCATTGCAGAGTCAGAGCCTCTCCGCTCCTGAGGGCGTGGTCTCGATTGACTCGGAGAACATGCACACATGGAAGACGGTGCGCGTGGGAAAGATCCGGTCCGACGGTCAGTTTGAAATCGTTTGGAGTTCCGGGTATCCGATTCAGCCACAGCCTTACCCCGGGTTTCACACCCGAG
Source organism: uncultured Opitutaceae bacterium (assembly GCA_967755175.1). Classification (GTDB taxonomy): domain Bacteria; phylum Verrucomicrobiota; class Verrucomicrobiia; order Opitutales; family Opitutaceae; genus Rariglobus. Next base: position 54,475 of record CBRAFO010000008.1, read on the forward strand.
CTGAATGGGCGGCATTCCTTCAACACCTTCAGGACGGCTGGGGCGGCGCATGGGCGCGGCCTGATACCGTAATCACTCCATGATTCGATTTCGCCCGCAGTTCCGACGAATGGACGTCAAGCTGGTGATCGCCTTTGTCCTGATTGGACTGCTGCCTGCGATCATCGCCGGCACGCTGACCTTCATTCGCGCCGACCGGAGCTTGCGCGAACAAGTCGCCCACCAGCTTCAGGCTGTAGCCGATGCTAAGGCCCGCCGGATTGAGGATTATTTCGCGGAGAGGAAAGCGAATGCGACCGTCATTGCTGCTAGTCCGGTGTTGGGCGACAAACTCCGACAATTAAGCGAATCCTTTCATCGCGCGGGAATACGGTCGCCCGATTATGTGGAGGCGGTGGGCGCTTCCCATGCGTATCTCAATCGCTATCTGGATGCTTACGGATACGAGAACCTGTTGTTGATCGATTCCGGTGGAGATGTGGTTTTCTCACTGCGGCCAATTTCGGAGAACCTTACCAAGCGGCCCGGCGATTCCACGCTCCGCGGTGCTTTGGCCAAGGTTTACGATAATGTCTGCACGTTGTTGGCGACGGAGGTGTCGGACTATGAGCTGGATCCGCTCACCGGCGAACAACGGGCATTCATCGCCGCACCGGTTTTCCAGCAAGGCGTGATGGTCGGCATCGTGGCGCTCGAAATGGACAACGCGGCGGTGTTTAAGATCGTCCAGGATTACTCGGGCTTGGGGGAAACGGGTGAGACGCTCGTCGGGCGAAACGAGGGCGACGAACTCTTGTTTATGGCGCCGACTCGCTATGATCCCACTGCGGCGTTCCATCGGCGCGTTTCCTTCGGAGCTCCGCAGTCGGGGGCGTTGCAGGCTGCGGTGCGTGGAAACAGTGGCATCGGTCCGGCTGTGGATTACCGGAATAAGGAAGTGCTCACCGCGTGGAGATACCTCCCCTCGTTCCGGTGGGGGCTGGTGGTCAAGCTGGACTTGGCTGAGGCGTTTGCACCGGCTCGTGAGCTGCGCAACCTGGCGCTTTTGCTGACCTTGGGCGTGGTCCTGCTGGTGGCGGCTTGGGCGCCGGTTTTTTCGCGGTATTTGGCCGCGCCGATTCGTGAGTTGGCGCGAACCACGCGTGCTTTTAGCGCGGGTGATTTGGCACAGCGGGCCAAATTTACGTCCAAGGACGAAGCGGGCGATCTCGTCGCGGCCTTTAACCAAATGGCGGATACGATCCAGTTACAGTTGCTCCAATTGCGGAACGCGAAAGACGAACTCGAACGGCGAGTCCGGGAGCGGACTCAGGCGCTTGCGGCCTCGGAGAGCTTTCTCAATTCACTCCTCGAAAACCTTCCGGTGAACATTTTCCGCAAGGATGCCGAGGGCCGTTTCACCTTTGTGAACGCATTTTATTGCCAGTGCCACAAGCGGCCAATGGAGGCGATCATCGGGTTAACGGATTTCGACCTTTCGCCGTCTGAGCTGGCCCGAAAATACCGGGCCGATGATGAGTTGGTCATGCGAACCCGCCAGCCGCTCAAGGCCGAGGAACGCCTCGTGTTGCCCGGCGGGCAAACGAGCTGGGTGCAAACCATCAAGGTTCCAGTCCTCGATGCCAACGGTGTGTGCGTGGGCATCGAAGGCATGTATCTGGACATGACTGATCGGAGGCGGGCGGAGGAGGCGTTGGCCAATTCGCTTTCCTTGCTCAACGCCACCTTGGAATCCACCGCCGATGGCATCCTCTCCATTGAGTTCGCCAGTGGACGCATGCGTGCCAATACGCGGTTTCAGGCGATGTGGGGCATCACGCCTCAATTGTTCGAGACGTGGCGAGATAACGATGTGATCGCGTGGAAAGCCCGGCAGACGGTCGATCCTGAGCAGTTTTTAGCCCGTGCCCGCGAGGTGCGCGCCCACCCCGAGATCGAGGCTTTTGACGTGATTGAGTTGAAGGACGGCCGGGTTTTGGAGCGTTACGTCAACCCGCAGCGGATTGACGGTAAAATCATGGGCGTGGTGGTGAACTTCCGCGACGTCACCGAGCGCCGGAAGGCCGAGGCCTCCCTGACCTACGAGCGCGACCTCTGGCAGGCGTTGCTGGATTACTCGCCCGACTATATTTATTTTAAGGATACCCAGTCTCGTTTTATCAAGTCCAACAATGCCCAAGCCCTTTCGTTTGGCGCCGCTTCACCCGAGGACCTCGCGGGAAAGACAGATTTTGATTTCTTCGCGGATGACCACGCCCGGCCCGCTTTCGAAGACGAGCAGGAAATCATTCGCACCGGTCATCCGTTGATCGGCATTGAGGAGCATGAGAGCTGGCGGGACGGACGGACCGAGTCGTGGTCACTCACCACCAAGATGCCGCTTCGTAACCGGGATGGTAAAATCATCGGCACCTTCGGTATCTCCAAGGATATCACCATTATTAAGCGCACTGAAACGGCGCTCAAGGAAGCCAAGGAACTCGCCGAGGCCGCCACGCGGGTGAAGAGCGACTTTCTCGCCAACATGAGCCACGAAATTCGCACGCCGATGAATGGTATCATCGGTATGTCCGGCCTCCTGCTCGACACCCGGTTGGATCCGCTCCAGCACGAGTTCGCCGAGACCATTCGGCATTGCGCCGACAACCTGATGGCGATCATCAACGACATTCTCGATTTCTCCAAGATCGAGGCCGGTAAGCTCGTTTTTGAAACGGTGGACTTTGACTTGATCGAGACGGTTGAAGCCACGCTGGATATGCTGGCGTCTCAGGCTCAGGGCAAAGGCATCGAACTGGCTGACGACATCCTGCCGGAGGTATGCACCCGGCTGCGCGGCGATCCGGGCCGGTTGCGGCAGGTCATTACCAACCTGCTGAGCAATGCCATCAAATTCACCGATCACGGCGAAGTGATCGTGCGCGTCTCCGCGGAGAGCGAGACGGAGACCCATGTGACGCTCGGCTTTGCGATCATCGACAGCGGCATCGGCATCCCGGCTTCGGTGTGCGAGCGTCTTTTCCAACCGTTCACCCAGGCGGACAGTTCGACTACGCGAAAATATGGCGGCACCGGTCTTGGGTTGGCCATCTCGCGTCAATTGGTGACGTTGATGGGCGGGGAAATCGGCGTGCAAAGCAAACCGGGTAAAGGCTCGACCTTCTGGTTTACGGGACGCTTCGAAAAGCAAACGGGAGACGCCGTGCCTGCCAAGTCCGACAGCCTCTCCGACCTCAACTTGCGCGTGCTCATCGTTGATGACAACGCCTCGAGCAGACAGATCCTGCGGCACCAAATCGTTTCGTGGAAAATGGAGCGGGGGAGCGCGGAGGATGGAGTGGAAGCTTTGAAGCTATTGAGGGAAGCTGCAGTCGCTCAGCGGCCTTACGATCTTGCGCTTTTGGACATGCAAATGCCCGGGATGGACGGGCTTTCCCTTGCTCGTGCGATCAAGGCCGATCCGGCGATTGCCGCCACGCAGCTTATCCTGCTCACCTCCCTTGAACTCATCACCAGCCCCGACGATTTGAACCGCATTGGCATCGAGACCTGTCTGCTCAAGCCCATCAAACACGCGGTGCTCTTCGATTGTCTGGCGAATATCGCGGGCCGCCATCGTGTCGGGATGGGGCTCCCTGCGCCAGTGGCGACAACCGACCATCCTTATCCCAGCAGCCTGCGGGTCCTGCTGGCGGAGGATAACATCGTCAACCAGAAGGTGGCTTGCCGTCAGTTACGACAACTGGGGTTCACCACCGACGTCGTTTCCAATGGGCTGGAGGCGTTGGATGCGCTCGAACGACACTCCTACGACGTGGTTTTCATGGATTGCCAGATGCCGGAGATGGATGGCTATGAGGCGACGCGGGCCATTCGGAAACGGGAACGAGAGCCTGGTTGCCCGTGGAAGGCACCGCTGCACATCATTGCGATGACCGCGAATGTCATGCAGGGGGACCGGGAGAAATGCGATGCATCGGGCATGGATGACTATGTGGGCAAGCCCGTCCACCTGAAGGACCTTTTGGCCGTGGTCGAACGCTGGAAGCCTGTCGATGCCTCCGGTTCATCTGGCGACACGGATTGTTGATACGGGCTCGGCCTCGGGTCGAACGGTGACCGCGATGGACATTTCTTTAAACGCGCCCGCCTTTCCGTAAAAGCTCCCCGACACCGGCATCACGCCACGCGGATGGTTGCTCACCCCGGTGACCACGTGTCGCGAGGTCGTTTCCTCGCCGATTGATGGATCGTAGCCCTCCCATCCGCGTCCTGGGTGATAAATCTCGGTCCAGGCATGGGTGGATGCTTCGCCCAACTCCGCCGCCTGGCACTCCAGATAACCACTCGCGAAGCGCGACGCGATGCCGAGCACGCGGGCGGCTTCGAGTAAAAGCGTCGCCAGGTCGCGGCACGAACCGCCGCCACGCTCCAACGTCTGCGCCGGGGTGAGCACGCCTTTCTCCTCGCGGCGGATGTAGCGTAGCTCGTCGTGGATGTATTCGTTGAGGTTGCGCGCCACGTCCTCGGCGTAATCGGGCTTTTTGATGCGGAAATTTTCCAGCCATGCTTTCACGGCTGCGGCGTCTTTCGGGTAGGAAAGTTTTTGGTAGGCTTTGACGGCTACGCGCTCGAGCGGATCGTAAACCGGGGGCCAAGGAGTGATTCCGGCCAGCGGGAGGTTGCGCCGCGGCACCGGCGACAGGCGTGCGATCACGACGTTGCTTTCAATGAGCAGCTCGGTCGCCGGCTCCTCGAATTCCACGGTGGCAATGGAGTTTCCAAACACATCGCGACTCCAGGTGAGTTGCGCCGGCGGTTCTGTTTTCACGTCCATCGCTTCGACCCGCAGATCGTGGCCTTCGCGTGGCCGCAGCACCAGCCGGTGAGGACCGAACTGCACCGGCTTATGGTAAAAATAATGGGTCTGATGGACGATGCGAAGTCTCATGGTCTGCCTTCTCCAGCCTAGCGCTATGGAGACCCGACGACCCCGTCGGGTCCTCTGGGGCCAACGCAATCAGACTCTCGGGATGAGTGGGGGCGATTGATGAAATCAGGATAGTGGCTTTTTTGTCGGGCGGGTTCCATGGTCTGAACGCATCTGACGGAACTATTTCCTGCGCGTGCCGCTCCATGGCGCCACTGCGGCTCCACCCACCTTCGGATCAACTTCGATTTTCTGCCAAATGACTCCTCAAACGCTCGTTCCGCACGACCTTACTGTCCGGGTTGGTTGTAATCTGATCTACGAGACCGCCAGTCCGGTTACTTTGCTGCTCAACTTAAAACCCCGGCGTGATCCGCGCCAATCGCTGCAGGAGGAGAAACTCACGCTTGGAAACAACTTACCCTCGGAGGAGTTCGAGGATTCGCACGGCAACATCGTCTATCGCTTTCTTCTCCAGCCCGGCATCAACGAGATTCGCCATGATGCGCTCGTATCCGTGCCCTCGGTGCCGGACAACCAAGAGTTCATCGGCTTGGCTCCCCACCAGCCGGTGCCGTTGGTCGAGCTGCCGCCTGCGTTGCTGCGTTACACGTTGCCGAGCCGGTATTGCGATTCGGACAAATTGATTCAGTTCGCTTGGGAAAAGTTTGGTGCGCTCGAGGCCGGGATTCCCCAGGTCGAGGCGATCAGCAATTGGCTCCATGCAAACATCGAATACCGCTTCGGCTCCGGCCGGGCGGATATCTCCGCCTTCGAGGTGATTCAGCGCGGCTACGGGGTCTGTAGGGATTTCGCCCATACCGCCATCGCGCTGAGTCGCGCGCTCAACCTGCCGGCGCGTTATGTTACCGGACACCTGCCCGACATCGGCTACCTCGATCCCGGCTCGCCGATGGATTTCCACGCGTATTGTGAAGTGTATATCGGCGGGCGCTGGTTTACCTATGATGCGCGTTACAACGTGCCGCGCATCGGACGAGTGAAGGTGTCATGCGGACTCGACGCGGTGGACGGTGCGTTTTCGACGATCTACGGCCCGGCGAAGCTGACGAACTTTGAGGTCTGGGCTTATCAAGTCCCGCCTGGCGTGGTGTCCGTGGGCTCGCCGATTGATCTCTCGTTGCGGCTCGATGGCACGATGGAAGTCCAAGGCGCGCAGGTGGCCTGAGGTGCCGCGCGTGGATGCGGCCACCGGTTCTAAAACGCGAACGGAGGATTGGTTAGCGCGTCGGGTGGGATGGGCACTCGGATAATAAAAACGGTTCCTTGTCCGGGAACGGTTTCGAATGCGAGTGTGCCGCGGTGCTGATCGACGATAACGGAGCGCGCGATCGGCAGTCCTTGGCCCGTGCCTTTGCCGATCGGTTTGGTGGTGAAAAACGGATCGAAGATACGCCCCTGCACTTTTTCGGGAATGCCGGTGCCGGTGTCGCGCACGCGCACTTCCGCCCAGTCTTTATCGCGGCGGGTGGTGACAGTGATGACCCCGAGTTTACCGTCAGCGGGGTTAACCACATCGGCAATCGCGTGCGCGGCATTGATGATGAGGTTAAGCAGGACCTGATTGAACTCGCCGGCGAGCAGCGGAATGGCCGGCATGGTCGGGTCGAATCCGGTGACAACCTCGGCGACGTGGCGCCATTCGCCATGGCTGATGGTGAGCGTGCTTTCGATGGCATCCCGCAGATTTACCGGCGTTTTTTCCGAGCTGCCCGGGTGCGAGAACGTCTTCATCGCCTGGACGATTTTGGTGGTGCGTTTTACCCCGTCGAGAGTGTCGCGGATGGCCTTGGGGATGTCGTCGCGCAAGTAGTCTGGCGACACTGTGGTGTGGGCGGCACGGGCGGCGGCGAGCAGGGCAGGGGGCACGGGGCCGGCTTCCGCGGCGGCGAGGAGTTCACCGTAAATTTTGAGGAGCGGATCGAGATCGGCGAACGACTCGTTGAGGAACCGCATGTTGTCCCCAATGAACTGCATGGGGGTGTTAATCTCGTGGGCGATGCCCGCCGCGAGTTGGCCAATGGATTCGAGCTTTTGGCTCTGACGCAGCTGTATCTCCAGTTTCCGTCGCTCCGTGATGTCGCGGGTGACAAAAAGCGTGCCTTCGACGATGCCGGTGTCGTTGCGAAACGGACTGGTATGCGCCTCCATGGTCAGCCAACCGCCGTCTTGGTGCCGGATGCGAAACTCGCAGGTGAGAGTGGTGCCGCGCTGCTGGCAATCGCGCAGGGCCGCGGTCGCCGTGATTTGGTCGTCGAGATGGATGAGGTCGACGAGGCCGAGGGCATCCAATGCGTCGGGGGAATGTCCGAGCAGGCGATGGAACGAGGGGCTTCGATAAAGCCAGCGGCCAGCGGCATCGACCAAGCCGATGAGGTCGCCGGCGTTTTCGGCGATGAGACGGTATCGATCCTCGTTTTTGCGGAGCTGTTCCGTGCGGTAGCCGACCGTTTCTTCGAGCTCATTCAGATGACGGCGAGCTTGCCGGGTGAGGTTCCATTTTTCGGTAAGTGCCGTGACGAGTTGAATGGCCTCGATGCTGTCGAAGGGCTTTTTGAGGATCAGGAGTCTATCGGAGCGCCCGAGCTTTCGGATCATGTCGTCGAGGGAATAATCCGTGTAGGCGGTGCAAATGACGATCTGTATGCTGGGATCTACGGACCAGATTTGCGCGATGGTCTCGATTCCGTCCCAACCGGGTGGCATGCGGACATCCATGAATGCCATCGCGTAGGGGAGGTTTTTTCCGATCGCACGCCGAACCATCTCCAAGGCTTCTTCGCCCTGATAAGCGGAGTCGAGTTGGATGCCCGGACCCGTGGGAACCGTCGGTTCCTCGATGACCGTGCCGAACAGCGCGGCTTCGGCCGCAATCAATTGCGCGGAGGTCTCCCGGGGCAGGAGGATCTTACGGAAATCATCATGAATCGCGCGGTTATCGTCGACGACGAGGACGCGATAGGAGGAGGCGGGCGTTTGCATACGGCGACGGGATCGGTGTGTGCCGGGGGTTTATCGGCACCGATCAGCTCAATCCCCAGTGCAAAACGGTGCTCCCGGCAAAGACCCCGGCAAATTTAGGTGAATCCCCCCCGAGTTGCGCCGGCGAGGGGATTGCCTGCGCCCAACCACCCCGCCTATTTGGCGGCGGTGGTCGGGTGGGCGATGAACGGCGCGAAGGGCGCAATCTGCGAAGGCGGGATGCGCGTGTGGATGCGCACGCCGTCGTCTTCCTGCTCTTCGCTTTGCACATGACCGATGGCGTGCAGACGGGCGATCAGGTCGTAGCGGCTGTGGGGGATCAGCAGCTCCAGCGAACCGAACGCATCGGCGATTAATTCGAGACACTGGTCGATCAAGCCTTCAACGCCTTGGCCTGTGCGGGCACTCAGGAAAATTCCGTCGGGGGCGAGCAGGTGGGCGGTGTTGATCTGCGCCTCGGTGGCGGCATCGACTTTGTTGAAGACGGTGAGGATGCGTTTGTCGTCGGCGCCGAGTTCCTTGAGCACCTCCATGGTGGTCGCGTGGTGCGCGGCGACATTGGGCGCGGTCACGTCGAGGACGTGGATGAGGAAATTGGCCACGAGCGCTTCTTCGAGCGTGGCCTTGAACGCTTCGACGAGGCCGTGCGGCAGACGGCGGATAAAGCCTACTGTGTCCGTTACGAGGAGCTTCTGGTTGCCGCGCAGCACGAGCTGGCGCGTGGTGGGGTCGAGCGTCGCGAAAAGCTTGTCCTCGGCGAGCACGGTGGCGCCCGTGAGGGTGTTCAGCAGGGACGACTTGCCGGCGTTGGTGTAGCCGACGATGGCCGCAGTGGGGACGGGGACTCGCTGACGTTTGTGGCGTTGCACGCTCCGTTGCTTGCGCACGGTTTCGAGTTCGCGCTTCAGGCGGGTAATGCGGTCGTTAACGAGACGGCGGTCCTGCTCGAGCTGGGTTTCGCCTTCGCCGCCCATGCCGCCTTTGCCGCCTTGACGCGAAAGGTGGGTCCAGGCGCGAGTCAGGCGGGGCAACGAATACTCCATGCGCGCCAAGGCGACTTGGATAACGGCTTCGCGGGTCTGGGCGCGGTCGGCGAAGACGTCCAAGATGACTTCCTGGCGGTCGATCACGGCGATCTCGGCGAGCTTTTCCCAGTTGCGCTGCTGGGCGGGCGACAGGGTTTCGTCGAAGACGATCACGTCGCAATTGAGCGCTTTGGCCTCCGCGATGATCTCGTCGGTTTTGCCGCTGCCGATGAGCGTGGCGGGCGTGGGGGCGCGCAGGTTGACGAGGTTGCGACCGACGACGGTGATATGAAGATTTTCGACCAGCTCTTGGAGCTCATTGAGCAACTCCTCGGCGTCGCCGGACGGCATGTCGTGAGTCTGCACGCCTACGAGGAAGGCACGCTCAACGCGTTTCGGATCTTTTTTCGGGGTGTTGTCGAGGAAGTCGGCCATCAAATAAGAGGACGAAGGAAGTGTGGACACGCGAACGAGTCAAACGTGACGCAGACGGGCGGATCTATTCCACGGGGAGAAAGATGAAGATTAAGAGGAAAGAGAAAGAGGGGGCGGGGACTTTGCGGGTCTTTCTGTTTATCTTAATCTTTCTCTTTCGTCAGTGAGGCCGATGGCGACTTTTCAGTTGCACCGGCGGGCGGTCGCCATGCACTAACCCGCAGTGTCTTCGTCCTACCAAGTCATCGCGCGCAAGTGGCGGCCTCAGACGTTCAACGACGTCGTCGGGCAGGATCACGTGGTGCGGACGCTGAAGAATGCTATCGCGCGCAACCGCATTGCGCATGCCTACCTGTTCGTGGGACCGCGCGGCACAGGCAAGACTTCGACCGCCCGCATTTTTGCCAAGGCGCTGAATTGCACCGACGGCCCGAAGGCCGACTTCGATCCTAAGGATCCCGCCGTGCAGTCGATCACCGAAGGCACGTCGATGGACGTGATCGAGATCGACGGTGCGTCCAACAACTCGGTGGATCAGATCCGCGATTTGCGCGACGACGTGCGTTACGCTCCCACGCAGGGCAAATACAAGATCTACATCATCGACGAGGTGCACATGCTCTCCAACCAGGCGTTCAACGCCTTGCTGAAGACCCTCGAAGAACCGCCCGAGCACGTGAAATTCGTCTTCGCGACGACCGACGTGCAGAAGGTGCTCCCGACGATCCTTTCGCGCTGCCAACGTTTCGACCTGAAGCCGATCCCGGCCGAGTTGATCGTGGGTCGTCTGCAAACCATCGCCGACGAGGAAAAGATAAAAGTCACGCCCGAGGCGCTGGCGTGCATCGCCCGCATGGCGGATGGCGGTATGCGCGACGCGCAGTCGATTTTTGACCAGATGATTTCGTTCTGCGGCACGGAGATCTCCGAGCCCGACGTGCTGGACGTTTACGGTCTCGTAGCTGGCGAAAAAATCGCCGCCTTGGCCGGCGCCGTCGCGGCGGGCGACCACCAGAAGATCATCGCCATCGTGGACGAGTGCGATGAAAGCGGCCGCGATCTCGTGCGGTTGCTCACCGACATGCAGGCGCTGGTGCGTCAGGCGCTCCTCGACGCCATCGCCAAGGGCGGCCGCAGTGAAAAACTCGGCGGCGTTTCGATGACGACCGAGCAGCTCACGCGTCTGCTCGACGGCCTGCGCGAAGGCGAAGGCGGCGTGAAGCTGGGCCTCGCGGAAAAAATCAACTTTGAGGTAACGCTGCTGAAAGCGGTCGAGGCCAGCCGTGCGCGGGCGATTGATTCGCTTATCAAGGAACTCGCCGCACTCGCCGAAGCCTCTCCGCCGACCGATGCGTCGGCGGCTGACGGCGAAAAAAAAAAGGACTGATTGATCGGTTGGAGTCGCGCTTGGTGCTGGCCATCCAAGTCGCCAAGTCCGCGCAGCCCGTGATTGCGGGTGCGGCCGATCCGGAGAGCGATCCCGACGCCCCCGATGAAGATGCGGATGCGGCCGTGCAGGTGACTATTCCCGGTGTTGAAGTCGCTACCGGCTCGGGTGCGGGTGCAGACTCGGGCGCCGGCGCTGCGCCGTTTGACGACGATGGTCCGGTGTGGCCCGACGCGGCGTCGGAATCGGCCATGCGCGTCGAGGTTGCGGAGCGCGGGGAGACATTGACCTCGAAGGCCGCTCGTGAAGCCGCCGAAGCGGCTGCGGAGGCTGCGGCGGAAAAGAAAAACCTCCCGAAGCTCGATGACTTGGTTAACCGCATCCCTGCCGACGTGCTCGACACGCTGGAGGATCTGTTCCGCGTGAAGTTTATGAAGGTGGCTCGTGCGCCGAAGAAGGCGCTGAAGAGCTGAGCGGGCTAATGGTCGCAGTAGCGGTTAGACCTTCACGCTAAGCTTTGGTGGTTTCACTTCAATAAAGCGCCGCGTGATCCGTCCGTCGCGCGCGGTGCAGATGAAAAAGCCTTTGGCTTTCGTGCCGTCGTGATTGTCGCGCTTCAGGGCGCAACAGCGATTGGTCGTCACGGTGGCGTCGGCGAAGCGGTGCTCGGTGTAACCATGGAAGTGGCCGTTGAAAACGGCCTGGAGGTTGTGGTCACGGAAGCGGTCAAGAAGAGCGTCGGCGTTGAGGGGGCGGTGTTTCACGCCTTCGCCGAGCGGAAAATGGGTGAAGAGCACCAGCGGTCGGGTGCGGTCGAGGCGCGGTAGGTTTTCTTCCACCCACGCCAGGGTGGATGCGCTGATGGACGTCTGGTCGAAGCGCACGCCTTCGGTGGAATCGACGCCCACGAATTGCCAGTCGCGATGGGTGAACGTGTAGTTCAGCTGATCGGGAAACAGGGCCTCGTAAGCGGTGCGGTCGGTTTGCGTGAGGTAGTCGTGATTACCGATCTGCACGTGGACCGGTTTGCTGAGGCAGGCGAACAGCTCACGCACGCTGGCGAGGTGATCGTGCCGGCCTTGATCTACGAGGTCGCCGAGGTGCAGGCAGAAGTCGGGTTTCTCGGCCTTTATTTGAGCGATGACCTGTTGCAGCCATTCGCCGCATTCCGGGCTCATGTAGTGCGTGTCGTTGATGACCGCGAAGGTGAACGTGGCGGTCGGTGACGTGCTGCCGGCGGCCCGCAATGCGCCTGGCCAGAGCCCAAGGCTGAGCAGCGCGCCAGCGCCGAGGGTTTCAATCGCGGCGCGCCGGGTCATGCGCCGGGGCTCGTGGGGTGTCGAAGGCCTCTTCATGCGAAAAACACTGCACTCCAGAGCGCGGACCTCGCAAGCGCCGAGGTCAAAAGCGGCGAAGCCTTCCTTTGGTTAAACTTCCACCCACGACGGGCCGAGCCGGGGGCGGTCCGAAACATTACCCGCGTAGAGGTAGGTGTGCACCTCGGTCAAGGCGTTGGCAGCGTCGGCGTTGGCGGCGCTATCAGGAAACGGCTGCTCCGCCAGTTCCACCGGGGTTCGCAGATAAATCCCTACGTCCACACCTTCGAACGCGTCGAGGCGGGCGAGGGCGGTGTCGTCCACCGACCAGATTTCGCCGGTCACACCTTCCGTATCGGTGGCGTCGGAGACCATCCCGGGATAATCACCGAGGTCGTAGAGGCGATAGCCTGTAGCGGTGCGCGCTTCGCCCAGGTAAATTTGGCCGGCGAGTTGGGCGTGGTTTTTGCAGCCGCGCTTGAGCGTGCCGTAAACGAAGAGGCGGGTCATGGCGCGCGGATCTCGATCACCACGGCCGTGGTGTTGTCGCGACCGGAATTTTCGACGGCCGTTTCGACGAGGCGGCGGGCGGCTTCCTGACCGGCGGTCGCGGCATCGGGCGTGCGGATGAGTTCCTCGATGTGGTGATCCCAAAGCCCATCAACGAGCCCATCGGAGCAGATAACGAAGCGGTCGCCCGCGCGGTAGCCGACGGCACCGAGGTGCGGATCAACGAATTGGTTGCCGGCACCGAGGGCCTGCTGGAGGACGTTGCGGCGGGGGTGGACGCGCGCTTCGCGTTCGTTGATCTGTCCGGAGCGTCGCATCCATCCCACCTGGCTGTGGTCGTGGCTGATTTGGCTGATGCCGCCGTCCTTGGGTAAATAGTAGATGCGACTGTCGCCGATATGGGCGAAATACATCCACTCCGGCGTAAACCAGCAAAGACTCAAGGTCGCCCCCATGCCGGAGCACTCCTCGTAGGAGTAGCCGAGTTTCAACAGCTCAAAGTGAATGGAATCGAAGAGCTCTGAGAGCAGGTCGGAAAACCCGCTGGCCATGCCTTGGGCGGAAAGCCGGTAGCCCTTGGGGAGGAGCTTGGTGATCTTATCCAAGGCGATCCGACTGGCGAACTCGCCCGACTTGGCGCCGCCCATGCCGTCGCTCACGGCGAAAACGAAGTCGGAGTCGGCCATCGAGGCTTCTCCTTCCTTGCCCAAGAAACGCACCTCATGACCGTCCACGGTGGTGCCGAGAAACGAGTCCTCGTTATTGGCGCGAACACGACCGACGTGGGTCATGCCTGACCAATGGATGATCGGGTGGGGAGGTGAATCGTGAGCAAGAGGCGAAGCCATCGGACGCGAGCGAGTTGGGTTACTGTTATGCGATTGGGCGGGCAGCGGGCAAAGGGTCACATCGCGCCTAAAAATGCACTTACGTTCAAGCGTGAGTGATCAAAATTAACCACGGTTGTCCGCATCGGGCATGGGCGGGTAGTTGCTGCCGTCGAGGAGCGTCGCGTATTCGAAATCGATGATGCAAAATCGCCCATCTGACGCTCGGTAAGTGATGTTACGCATAAACGCATCGTCGTGGCGCACGCCATAATGTTCCAGCTCCGCAAAGATGTCTTTCGTCCGCTCTGCGCCCAAGTGATCGACGCGCGTGCCGCAGTTGTCGGTGATGATTTTGAGGTGGGCGGGATCGACCTCCAACAAGCGGGGGACAAACGTGCAGCCCTGCTTCTCAAGATGCTTCAAAACAAGCACTTCGTTTTCGAAGCGCTCTTTGGCTTGGTGGCCGCGAAAGCTCTTATGCACCCGGCCATCGTAGCCTATGCGGACCAAGGCGCGTGCGGTGTCTTTGACCTCATGCATCGAAAGGGAACCTTCAACCTAGCTGGTATTTCTGGCAAGGTTGGCGTGCGGCGGGCTGGTTCCCTTAGGTGAAAAAAATTCATTCAGAGTCTAGGTTCCGATTGCCAGTGGCATAACAGGTGCTCATACAAGCGACGGTTTTCGGGCTGGGGATTTCGTAAGCTATCGCCTTCCGGACACCTCACTTCCAGACCCGCACCTACATACCTACTCATGGCCAAATACAAATTGGAATACATCTGGCTCGACGGTTATAAGCCCGTTGCCAGCCTCCGCAGCAAGACCCAGCTCAAGGACTTCGCCAGCTTTCCGAAGCTCGAAGAACTTCCCCTTTGGGGCTTCGACGGCAGCTCGACGCAGCAAGCCGAAGGCCGCAGTTCCGACTGCGTGCTGAAGCCCGTCGCCGTCTATCAGGACACCACCCGTAAGAACGGTGTGCTCGTGATGTGCGAAGTCATGATGCCGGACGGGAAGACCCCGCACATTTCCAATTCCCGCGCCACCATCGTGGACGATCCCGACACCTGGTTCGGTTTCGAGCAGGAATACTTCCTTTATCAGGACGGTCGTCCTCTCGGTTTCCCCGAGGGTGGCTATCCCGCCCCCCAAGGCCCCTACTACACGGGCGTGGGTTACAAGAACGTGGGCGATGTTGCCCGCCAGATCGTCGAAGAGCACCTCGACCTCTGCTTGGACGCCGGCATCAACCACGAAGGCATCAACGCCGAAGTGGCCAAGGGCCAGTGGGAATTCCAGATCTTCGGCAAGGGCTCCAAGAAGGCCGCCGATGACGTCTGGGTTGCTCGCTACCTGCTGCTCCGTCTCTGCGAAAAATACCAGATCGACGTCGAGTTCCACTGCAAGCCGATCCTCGCTGCCTACCAGCAGCCCCTCGATTGGAACGGTTCCGGTATGCATGCCAACTTCTCCACGAAGTTCATGCGCGAAGTCGGTGGCAAAGACTACTTCGAGAAGCTCATGGCTGCGTTCAGCAAGTTCACCGCCGAGCACATCGCGGTTTACGGCCCGGACAACCACCTCCGCCTCACCGGTCTCCACGAGACCCAGTCGATCGACAAGTTCTCCTACGGCATCGCTGACCGTGGCGCCTCCATCCGCGTGCCGCACAGCTTCGTCAACAACGGCTACAAGGGCTATCTCGAGGATCGCCGTCCGAACTCTGCGGGTAACCCCTACGAGATCGCTTCCCGCATCCTCAAGACGATCCAGACCGTCCCGACCGCCTAAGTCGGTCTCTTCGGTTTCCTGCCACGGGCAGCTCAACTAGAGCTGCGTGTGTTCCTTTTCGAAGCGGCTCCACCTTCACCGGTGGGGCCGCTTTTTTTTGGGGATGATGCGTCTCGGTAAGGATTCCGAATGTAGGAGCCTGCTTGCAGGCGATGAGAGGCGTGCGACTAGGTTAGGCTTCGCGAACGCCTAACATCGCCTGCAAGCAGGCTCCTTGTTGCTTGGGGATCTGATTGATTGAAGAGGTT
>CBRAFO010000009.1:0-61294 GCA_967755175.1 uncultured Opitutaceae bacterium
CTACCGCGAGCTCACCAGTTACATGATCGAAAGCCCCGCGACGACCACGCGGGCCTTGGAGCTGATGTTCATTTCAAAGTCGCTGGAGCGCATCGCCGACCACGCGTGCAACATCGCCGAGGAGATGGTGTTTCTCGCGCAGGCGAAAGACATCCGCCACCGCGAAGAGCTCAAGAAGGGCTTGGTTAAGTAAGGGTCGGAGCGCGGACGATTTCCGATCTGGAGTGCGGCGAGTTCTCGCCGCTTTCGGACGGCGAACCCTGGTTCGCCGCCTCCGACGATAAGCGGGCCGCCGGGTCGGCCCGTCCAAAGCGGCGAGAACTCGCCGCACTCCAAATACCGAGTGGGTAGCAAAAGGCCTTGGCCGTGGTGCGCCGCGACTCAGAGGTCGATGCCATCAACAAGCAGCTCTACCGTGAGCTCACCAGTTACATGATCGAAAGCCCCGCGACCACCACGCGGGCCCTGGAGCTGATGTTCATTTCAAAGTCTCTCGAACGTATCGCGGACCACGCCTGCAACATCGCCGAAGAGATGGTGTTCCTCGCGCAGGCGAAGGACATCCGCCACCGCGAAGAGCTCAAGAAGGGCTTGGTCAAGTAAGCGCGGCGGCCCTCTGTTGAAGTAGTGAGTAGCGGGTAGCGAGTGGTTCAGGCCAGCGGGGCCCCCGTGGTGAAATTATGCCGGCTTACGCCTGCAACGCTTGCCTCACCGCCTCGGCCAAAGGTGTTGTCGCGCGACCGAGCAGGGTTCGCAGCTGGTGGCTGTCGTCGAAGAGCGCGCCGTTCGAGGCACCTACATCCCAGCTTGCGAGACCGACCGCCAGCCAGTCCGGCAAACCGGCCTTCAACAGCGCGGCGCTATAGTCCGCCTCCGGCAGGTCGATGTAGGGGATTGTCTTTCCCGTCTGCCGGGAGATCTCGGAGGCGAGATCGGCGAGGGTGTAGGCCTCATCGCCCGCCAGCTCGTAAATGTGTCCGGGCTTCACCGCGCCTGTGATCGCCTTTGCGGCGGCTTCGGCGAAGTCGGACCGGGTGGCCGACGCGATTCGCCCCTGACCGGCGCTGCCGTAGAGCGCCCCGTGAGCCACGGCGGATGGCACGGAGGCCGTGTAGTTTTCCGTATACCAGCCGTTGCGCAGGATGATGAAGGGAGTGCCCGATGCCTTGAGCATCGCCTCGGTTTCGCGGTGCTCGCTGGCGAGGTTCAGCGGTGAAACGTCGGCGTGAAGCAGGCTGGTGTAAACGAGCAGTTTCACGTGCTGGCGCGTGGCGGCGTCGATCACGGCGCGGTGTTGAGCGGTTCTCTGGCCGACCTCGCTGGACGAGATCAAAAGAACCCGGTCAACCCCGGCGAATGCTTTTTCGAGCGAGGCCGTATCGTTATAGTCGGCGGGCCGGACTTGGATGCCTTGGGCCACAAGGTCGGTGGCTTTTGCGGGATTACGCACGGCCGCGATGATGGACGCGGACGGTGTGCCGGCTTTGAGGAGGCTGTTGACAACAAGGCGGCCGAGTTGGCCGGTGGCTCCGGTGATGGCGATCATGGATGGTTCGGGATTGAAGCGGATAAGGGTGCTGTTCAGTGGTTGGTTCCGAATCGATACCGTAAAGCGTCGCACACGCCAAGAAGGGCTCTGAAAGTAACCCGGTTACCTCCCGGTAACCATTCCACCGATCTACACCGCATGCCTCTCAAACTCCTTCCGGTCGAACCCGGCACGAACCACGCTGAACGTTGTCCCGTGAGGGACGTGCTTGATTGCATCGGTGATCGCTGGAGCCTTCTGGCCTTGATGACACTGGCGAACGGCACGCTGCGTTTCACGCAGCTCAAGCGCGCCATCGGTGATATTTCGCAGCGGATGCTGGCGCAGACATTGCGCACGCTGGAGCGCGATGGCTATGTTTCCCGCAAGGTCTATCCGACGATTCCGCCCAAGGTGGAATACTCGCTGACCGCGCTCGGGCGTTCGCTCTTGGTCAAAGTCGAACCACTCGTCGAGTGGGCGGAGGAGAATCACGGGAGCGTGAGAAAGGCCCGTAAAGCCTATACGCCTCCCGCCGCCAACCTGGCGCTTTGATTCAATGAGAGTCCGGAGTTGGCACTCGAGCCCGTGAGGCTTCCCTGCATCGGCGGCGTCTCCTACTTCCGCCTGCACAGCCAGCGCGCAGACGCAGAACTCACGGAACCAATTTAAGCAAAAACGCCGGCGGCCCGCGGGACCGTCGGCGTCGGAAAAGGAGTTGAACAGGGCAGGGGCGGATAACCAGGGGCTTATTTCGTGGTGGTCACAGCTGCGGACTTACGGGTGAGGCCGCTCTTGAATTTGCCGGCAGGGGTGTAGCCCATGGACTCGTAGAGCGAGCCGTTGCGGCCACCGAGGGTGTTGTCGCCCTGCACGCCCGCCACGACTTCGGAGGCGGCGGTGTTGAGCTTTGCGAGGGCAGTCTGGAGCTTGCTGCGCTGATCGGTGAGGTGGGCGTCGGCTTTTGTCACCTCGGCTTGGGCGAGGGTTACGGCCGTGCGCAAGACTTCGAAGCTGGCGACGGTATGGCTGTTGATAGTTTTGTCCGTTGCCTGTTCTTGCCAGGCACCGGCAATTTTATTTGCGCGATTGGTTACGACTTTGAGACTAAGCTTCATGGCTGGATTATGACGTTGGATTGCTCCGATGAGCCCGGAAGTGCCCGGATATTCGGATCACTTGTTTGCAAGACCCATTTGTGACCCAGAGCAAGAGCACCCAGTCGTTGGAGAGCCCTAATGCGTAGCATATTAATGGCGGACATATGCCCTGTAAGCGGACGATGAGTGCGCGGGCCAGCGGCGTTTGGATCCGTAAACGAAGCGCTTGCGTCTATATCTGGACGGCTTGCGTCCATATCTGCCGTATTTGGGTCTATATCCGGTCGATGAGGGACCCAAATCGACGAGATATAGCCCCAATCTCCCCAGATTTGGGCCTAAATCGCCAAGATATAGACCTTATGCGCCAAGATATGGACGCAAGCCGTCCGGATATGCACGCAATCCCGCCAGATATAGACCCAAGCTCTCCAGATATAGACCCAAATAAACCCGTTACGGTGCCAATCTAGGCCTCCGCGCTGCATCAAGCCTTCATCGGAGGCTTTCGCATTGCCTTTCAAGCTCTTGGCAGAGCGGAATTCGGTTTACATGGGGATTCGCCTTAATCCGCTGTTTCCGCTCCAAGTGCGCTTCCAAAGTAAAACATTGATCGAATGCCGCAACCAGAGCCGGGCAGTCTCTGTATTTTTCCCGAATATCTTTGTGTGGGTCATTTTCTGCGAAGAAATGGCCCATGTTATCGTCACGATGAAGTAAGCAGCTCCGTTGGCCAAAGCCGGAAAAGAGTGCGGCCAAGCCGCGATCAAAGGTGAGCGTGTAGGGAAGAAGAAAAGAGCCTTCATGCCCTATGCCGTGGGCGTGTCGCCGGCGATAAAAGTAGTGCATGAAATCCCACGCGATATTCCGACAGTTATCCACTAGGAGCGCGGCCTTCTCATTGAGTTTCCGCAACGGCTCGTTTTTACCACCTTCCTCAAAAAGTTTGGCGGCTGCCCACAGCATCCAAGGCAAAGTCACGCCAACCGAACCGCACATGAAATGGATAAACTCTGCGATATTACGTCCTGCATCACGGGGGGACGGTCTGGATCGGTAAATGAGCGCAATTTTAAGAAGCAGCACATGCAGCATCAGATGAGACTGACGGAGTTTTTCCCATTCCC
The DNA here is from genome assembly GCA_967755175.1 of uncultured Opitutaceae bacterium. Lineage (GTDB taxonomy): Bacteria > Verrucomicrobiota > Verrucomicrobiia > Opitutales > Opitutaceae > Rariglobus. The sequence continues at coordinate 3,756 of CBRAFO010000009.1, forward strand.
CGTCCAGGAGAAGCCGGTGCCAGCCGGACAAAAGTGCGCTGGATTTGGCAACGACCTCGTCAGGAGTCGCCAAACAAACAAGTTCTCCCGTTGCGGCGAAATGGGACAAATCGCAGGCCGCAAACTGTTCCGAGGCGTGGATCACCGCCCAGATGTCGTCGAGATCACGACCTTGGATCACAGCCTCGGCGCGTTCTTGAAGATAAGGGAATACTTCCCAGTTAAATCTCGGTTTGGCCAAGGCCTGCAGGGTCTGTTTAAAACGCAGGACGGTGTCTGTGCGTTTACCTTCTACTACGCGTCTTAGGTATTGGGCTGCGTTGATATCAAATCCGATGCTGTAATCTACGGCCACTTGGATTTCTCCTTCGTTCACCATCCCTGCGAGGATAGGATGGCTAACAAAATGAAGCTGGTTGTGCGCAAAGAGTGACCGCAGAAAGCCTCCGCCTTCCAGATCGATGCTTGCAGCCAACCGAAAGTTTGTGGGACCAGGAGAGGAAACGACGAAGAGGTAATCCTTCAGTTCTTGCGGATGGTCGACCCACACTTGTGCGGCGTCGTTCAGGGATCGCGCGTGTGAGAGCTGATGGATGATCGCTGATGCGAGCATGTCTATCAGGTAGCCGGCCGGAGTTGGCTGAGGTGGGAGCGCAGAGCCTTTTCTAGTCGATCCATGGCGCGGATCGCGGTGTCTTGCAGCTTGGGCCATTCGCCTTCTGGTGATCGGTATCCCCCCGTCTTATCTCCAAAGCAAATGCGGCAGGCACATTTTTGGTCCAAACGATCCCAGCTGAGCGGGTTGAGAAAGGCTTGTTCAATCTCGGTGCGATGCTCTGCGAGTTGGTCAAAGATTGCCTTGTTCTCCTCGTATGAATTCTTGCCGATATAGAGTTCGACCATCCACCAATTCCGCCGAATCACGTATTTGAAGCTGAGTCCGGGAACACCTGAGCTGGCGCCGATCTCACCATGGAAGCTAGGGCAGATGTGGGCGTGGAGCTTGTTTACCAAGGCCGAGCGCTTAATAAGCGCGGTCCACCATGCCTTCCTCTCATAGTGTCGGTCGGCAAGCTGCTCTTTTACTTTACCGACGATTCTACCCTCCTCTGAGGGGCCCACAATCAAGGTAAAAAGCGGAGCGGCAGGAGACGCGTCTATCTTCACCGCCTCGAGCTTCAGCATGTAGAATTCGGCGCTGCCGGACTCATTGAGCCAAGTGATGGCGGCGATGTGCTCGGGGCGTGGATCGGAGACGATCCAGATCGCGACCTTGGCCTGCATCGCCGTGAGATAGGTGATGAGCTTTCCGAGGTGGTCATGATTACTTTTTTCGAGCTGGTTCTCGATGATGACGGTGCCACCACCCTCGTCTTCGGCCACGAGGTCGACACTGAAGGCCCCAGCAGCCTGTTCGCGTTCCACGTTTACCAGCGACAGGTCTAGGACGTCATTCAGGATGTCGATATTCTCCTGAAGCCACTGGGTGAAGTCCTGCGCCTCATGTTTCCAGACTTCGCGGAGCGGAACGCGTTCGAGTTTTCCAATGGATGAGTTATTCATCTTCGGAAGGCGGGTGGGCGAGGAGCCGTAGCCGATCAGGCCGGTGATGGGGCGCGTGAGCACCAAGGCCCAGACGATGCGGGAGACTACGCCCCATTTAACGGCACTCAGGCGCTTGGTGGTTTTTTAGGGCGCGAAGGTTTCGGACAGGATTCTTGCGGTGAGGGATTGGGTGGGCTCGGGCAGGGGCTTTTCTTTTTGCAGCAGCTCCACGCGGGCTCGGAACTCGGGGAGGATGGCGGGGCGGACTTTTTGCATCGCTCGCAGCGTGTGCGCGAAGATCAGCCGCACCGGCACGCTGTCGGGCTCGTCTAGGCAGAGTTGGAGTTGTCCGTCCAAAATCTCGCGTTCGCCGTTGAGCGGGGATTGCTCGGGGTTGAGTGCCGCCGTGCGCACCGCGAGCAGTTGCTCCAAGCGGAGGAGATAGGTGGAGGTCGTCTGGGACGGGAAGTCTGCGACCTGATACTTGACACCGGTGTCTTCTTGCGGAGCGGCCGGGATGTCGGCGTGGGCGGCGAGGTGGCCGAGGAGTTCGCGAACGAGTCCGGGGAGGGCCCGGCCGGGGTCGGTCGGCGTGCAGGTCGTGGTGACCGTGGCGAGGCAGGCGGCGTCAATGGTGCGCAGGAGGCGCAGCTCAATCGTCCAGGGTTCGGCGTGGCAACGCAGGTGGCTGATGACCACGTAATCGGCCGGGCCTTCGCCGGCGGCGGCGCGGGCGTGGTGCGAGGCGGTGGCGTCGTCCCAAGGCACGCCGCCGAGAATGAAGCCGGGGCGGGGTTTCACCAGCCAGGGGACGAGGGTGCGGGAGATGGCGTCGGTGCTGAACTCGACTTGTTCGGCGAGGTAGAGGGGCAGGGCGCGGGAGAGGCGGCCGGGGCCGTCGGCGAGTTGCACGCGATTGGGCGCGTCGGGCGAACCGAGGTCGGCCGTGCCGCCGAGGAAGGCGACGACGAGGGCGTGCTCGGGCTTGGCGGGGAGGAGCTCGGCGGCGGGGGAATCGACGGTGAGCCACACCGGGCCTTCGATGGTGAGCAGGGTGACTTCCATCGTGGCCGCGGTGGGGATATCGGCGGTGGAGGCCCGGGCTTTGGCGATCTCGGTGTCCCAGAAGGCGAGGTGTTGTTTCCAGTCGGGGCGGTTGAGGGCGTAGAGCCGATCAACGAGCGAGCGGGCGGCGTCGAGCTGGCCGAGGTCGAGGCTGGCTTTGATGAGGTTGTTGCCGACGGCGAGTCCGTGGAAGGCGAGGTCGAAGTGAGGGGCGGTGAACTTGAGGAGTTCGGGGAGGTGGGCGTGGTTGCCGAGGTCGCCGCTCAGTTGTTGAAGGAGGTCGGCGGGGACGGGGCGGGTCGCTTGGGCGAGGGCCTGGGTGTAAAGCGCGAGGGCGCCGGAGAGGTCGCGTTGTTCAAGGCGTTCGCGGGCGAGCCAGAGGCGGGCGCGCCAGGCACCGGGCAGGGCGGCGACCCGGCGGTAGGCCTCGAGGCTGGCGGCGGGGCCGGATTGCTCGCGGTGGATGGCTTCATACCAGCCGAGGCCGTTGGCTTGGTTGGGATCAAGGTTGAGACCGCGCCAGAGGGTTTCGAGAGCGCGGGCTTCGTGGCCGCGGCCCGAGTGGATCTTGGCGAGGTTAACGAGCACGTTGCCGGTTTCTCCGTGCTGCTTGCAGAAGCGGAGGAGGGTGGCCTCGGCGTCATTGTAGCGCTTCAGTTGGAGGTAGGTGACGGCGAGGAGGACGTGGCCGCGCTCGGCGTCGGAGTCGATCTTGGCGAGGTGCTGGGCAGCTTCGAGGATATCGGCGGCAAAACCGTCGCCGAGCGATTGGATGATCAGGGGGGCGAGGGCAGCGGGTTGGTCGCGGACTTTGGCGAGTTGCCCGAGCAGGACGGAGTCGCGCCACGCGTCGCGGGTGATGAACATCTCACGGCCATAGGCGTCGTGGACTCGGATCAGGTTAGGATCCTTGGACGGATCGGCGGGGGCGGCGGCGGGCTGAGCGGGCTGCGAGACGGGGGCGGCAGACGGGCGAGACGGCTCGGTCGTTCCGCTACGGAGCGAGGTGGGGGCGGCCGGCTTTTTACCGAAGAGTTTGCGAAAGAAGTTCACGAGATGGGGAGGGGGGAAGGCAGGTGAAAACGAGGCTGAAGACGCACTGGCTTAGGTGGCACGGGCGTCTCGCCCGTGGGATCGGAACATGGGCGAGACGCCCATGCCACGCCAAACCGGCTACAGTGTCTCGGAGGATCAGGAGTTTGTAGGGGCGTCGGCTTGCGACGCCCGTGCCCGCGTGAAGAGGTGTGCATACATGCCGTCCGAGTGCGAGGGCGTCGCAAGCAACGCCCCTACGGCGATCACGGGATGGCATCCCTCTTTCGGGAGACGCCTACTCAGCACCCCAGCGCTTTCAGCAGCAGGTAGGAGCCGTAGCCGATCAGGCCGGTGATGGGGAGCGTGAGCACCCACGCCCAGATGATGCGGGAGACCACGCCCCATTTGACGGCACTCAGGCGCTTGGTGGCGCCCACCCCCATGATGGTCGAGGAGATGACGTGCGTGGTGGAGAGCGGGATGCCGAAGTGCGATGCGCCCTCGATGATCGCCGCCGCAGTCGTCTCGGCCGCGAAGCCGTGGACGGGCTGCAGCTTCACCATCTTGTGGCCCATCGTCTTGATGATGCGCCAGCCGCCGCCGGCCGTGCCCGCCGCCATGACGAGCGCACAGGTGACCATGACCCAGCGATGCACTTCGAATTCAGGCGTGCGCAAGAAGCCGAGCCAAGCCGGCAGGTCGTTGAACGCGCCGGCTTGCGTGCCGGTGTAGAGCGCCAGGGCGATGATGCCCATGGTCTTTTGCGCGTCGTTGGTGCCGTGTGAAAACCCCATCCAACCCGCGCTCAGGATCTGGAGTTTGCCGAACCATTTGTTGACGAAGTGGGGCGTGGCGCGCTTCAGCAGCGCGTAGAGCAGGAACATCAGCACCATGGCACCGATGAAGCCGATGATGGGCGAGGCCAGCATCGGCATAACAATCTTCGGCCACAGGCCGGAGGGCTTGCCCTTGACCGTCTCGCTCCAGTGAAGGACGCCCCAGTTGCCATGGGCGGTGGCGATGGCCGCACCGCACAGGCCGCCGACCAGCGCGTGGCTGGATGAGGAGGGCAGGCCGAGCCACCAGGTGAACAGGTTCCAGGCGATCGCACCGATGAGCGCGGCGAGCACCGTGGTCATGGTGATCACGGAGGCATCGACCAGACCGCTGCCAATGGTCTTCGCGACCGCTGTGCCCATGAGCGCGCCCACAAGATTGAACACCGCCGCCATCATGATGGCTTGGCGCGGCGTGAGCACCTTGGTCGAGATGACCGTGGCGATGGCGTTGGCTGCGTCGTGGAAACCGTTGATGTATTCAAACACCAACGCCGCGAAGAGAACGATGAGGAAGAGCGTCATGGAAGGTAGGGCGCGACCGCTGGACGCGCCGGGATTGGGTTACCTCGCTGCCGCTTACGAATATTTGAGCACGATCTGGAAAACCACCGCGCCGGCATCGCGGCAGCGGTCCACGGCTTTTTCCATCATCTCGAACAGCTCCTGCAGGATCATGGTCTCTTTCGCGTCATATGGACCGTGATAAAGTTCTTTGATGAGACCGAGCATGACCTTGTCGGCCTCGCCTTCGGCGTGTTGCAGGCGGCCATTGGCTTCCTGAACGCTGACCAATTTCGCACCGTGGCGGAGCTGTTTCACCATGAACACAACCGCTTCGGCAGCTTGGCCGAGGAGGGCGGCCTGACGCTTGAAGCCATCGGTGGGCACGCGGCCCGGGTAGATGGAGAGGCGCTCCACGATCTTTTCGACGATTTTCGGGATGCGGTAGAGGGACATGGAGAGCGCCTCGATGTCCTCGCGCTCGAGCGGCGTGACGAACGTTTTGCAGAGTTCCTCAGTGATCTGCTGGGTGATGCGCTTGTCCTTGCGGCGGCTCTGGATGAACTCGTCGAGGTCGTTGGCAGAAGTGAAGGACTCGCTGCGCTGGAGGTAGCTGGCCAGCAGCTGGGTGCTGGTGAGTGCTTGTTCGGCGCTGGCTTCAAGAAGATCGTAGAACTTCTCGTCTTTACCAAAGAGTTTTTTGAGCGAGAGCATGGAGCGTCCATCGGGTAACAGGCCTGTTACTTTTGTAAACGGCTTTTCACCCCTTGCCCTGTAAACGAGACCAGGTTGCGCCGATCAGCTCGTAAACCGCTTTCGTGCTGCGCTCCAAGCCGCCCAGGTTCCACCGGAAGAAGTCTGCCACGATGGCACGGTCGGTTTGCGCGGAGTAGTCGGCGGGGCAGGGGACGGCGTCGATTTTTCGTCCACGGCAAAACCCCATCGCCCGGGGCAAATGCCAGGCGGAGGTCACCACGGCGACGGGATGGTCGCCTGCGATGACGTGGATGGCCGCCGATTCGTCGTCGGTGTCGCGAGCGGTGTCGATTTCGACAATGCGTTCGCGGGCGACGCCCATCGACACCGCGACATCGGCCAGCATGCGCGCGTGGGACGGCCCGCCGACTTCCTCGTTGACCGGGCCGCTCACGATCAGGTGCGCCTGCGGCAGCCGCCGGACCAACCGCACGCCCTCGATGATTCGCGCCAAGGCGGCCGAGCTGAGCTGGTTGTTTGCCGGCCAGCCGGGCACATAGGTGTGGCCACTGCCGAGCACCGCTACGAATTGGCAACGGGCGAGCGGGGGTGGGACGGGAGCATCCGCGAGCAATGCCGGTTGGGAGGGAAACTGGCCTTCGAGCCGTTGCACCAACCACGTGCCGACCCCGGCGTTGCTACATATAAGTAGCCACAATCCGCCGGCGACACAGAGCCCCCGACCGAGCGCGCGCCGGCGGCTGAAGCGCAGGAGCACGGCGCCGGTGATGATCAACGCGAGCGACAACGGCAGGGGCATGAGCCAGTAACCCACGACTTTTTTTAGCCAAAACAGCATGGCCGCAGCGTGTGGCGTGTTCGTTAAACGACCCAACCAAAAAACGGCGGTCTGCATGCGGTGAGTGAGCGGTCAGTGGCTTGGGGTGGCATGCGCGTGGGACCGGGGTGGCATGGGCGTCTCGCCCATGTTTCCGTCGAATGTAGGGGCGTTGCTTGCGACGCCCTCCGTCGCACTTCAAACCGGGCTTCGCAAGCGAAGCCCCTACGGGGTGGTGAAAACGCGTTAAGTGAACAGCATTGGGCGGGGACGCCCGTGTTACGTAAAACCAGTGCGTTGTCATGGCTACGACTTGATTTGAAATGCGCTACTTGATGCCCGTGAAGGCCACGCTCTGGATGATGTTGCGCTGGAAAATCAGGAAAACCACCAGCACCGGGATGGTTGAAAGCACGCTGGCGGCGAAGGTCAGTCCGTATTCGCTCGCATAGGAGCTTTGGAAAAGCGCGATGCCCACCGGCAGCGTGTAGTGGCTGATCGAGTCGAGCAGCACGAGGGGGCCGCTGAAGTCGTTCCACGTCCCGATAAACGTGAAGATGGCGAGTGTCGCGAGGGCGGGGCGGGCGAGGGGCAGGATGATGTGCATGAAAATCGAGAAGCGTCCGCAGCCATCGATCACTGCGGCCTCTTCGAGTTCCCTCGGGATGCCACGGAAAAATTGTGAAAGCATAAACGTGCCGAACGCGCCCGCCGCGCCTGGGAAGATCAACGCCATCGGCGTGTCGATCCATCCGATCTGATTGAGAATCAGGTAAAGCGGCACCAGCAGCACTTGGCCGGGTATCATCATCGTGGCGACGAGCACGCCCAACACGACGCCGCTGCCGGGCGGACGCAGTCGCACGAGCGCGTAGGCCGCCAGCGACGAGACGGTGAGCACCACGAGCGTGGTGGCGCTGGCGATGAACACGCTATTGAAGAACCACCGCGCGACGGGCACCTCCTCCGGCGTGCCGAGGATGCGGACGAAGTTGGCCCACGTCCAATGGCGGGGCAGCACGGCTTGGAAGTTGAGCACCTCGGTTTCGGGCTTGAATGCCGTCACCGCCAGCAGCACCAGCGGGGCGACTGCGGCGAGTCCGGAGAGGATCAGGAAGACCTCGGGCCAGAGGGGATTTTTCGATTCGTGTTTCATGAAGGCGAGGGTGGTTCAAGGGTGTAGCCGGGGTCGGTGACCCCGGTCTGGGTTGAACGCCCAAGGCACCGGGGTCACCGACCCCGGCTACACCTTTCAGTATGGCTGTATTTCAATCTTAATTGGGCTACTCGTGTCGCAAGACCCGGAAGTGCAGCAGGACCGCCAGGCCGATGATGACGAAGAGCAGGGCGCTCATCGCCGCGCCGTAACCGAGGCGGAAGTTCTCGAACGAGACTTCATATATATACTGAACGAGCGTGAGGGTGGTGCGCCCGGGGCCGCCATCGGGCGTGAGCAAATACGTCTGCCCGAAGACTTGGAACGAGCCGATGAGGTTCATCACGACCACGAACAGCAGAACCGGTTTCAGCTGCGGCAGGGTGATATGGCGGAAGCGGTCCCACGGACTCGCGCCGTCGATGCGAGCCGCCTCGTAGTAGTCGGGCGAGATCTGGTAGAGCGCGGCGAGCAACACGATGGTGGGCCCGCCGACTTGCCACCAGAGCGTCATCAGCACGATCGACGGCATCGCCCAGTGCGCGTCGGTGAGCCATCCGATTTCGAATCCGCCGAGTTCGCGGAGAATGCGGTTAAACAAGCCGAGTTCCGAGGAATAGAACCAACGCCAGAGGATGCCGGCCACGGCGACATTGACGATGGTGGGCAGGTAGATGAGCGCGCGATAAATCCCCGACCTGCGCCGCAGTGCCGAGAGGGCCAGCGCCAGTCCGAGCGCGACCATGATGGTGAGCGGCAGCGAGAGCACGGTGAACCAGAGCGTCGCCTGCAGCGCGCTCCGAAAGTAAGCGTCGCCCACCGCCTCGCGGTAGTTCGCCAACCCGGTGAACTCCGGCGGAAGCGGCGACAGGCTTTCCCAGCGAAACAGACTCATGCCCACGCCGTAAGCGAGCGGCAGGAGCGTGAAGGTCAGGAACAATACCAGAAACGGCGCGAGGAACGCGTAGTCGCCGAGCCATCGGCGCAGCGGGCGCGCATGGGGATGCGGGTTCATGGCGACGACCTCCTTTCTTCTGTAGCGGAGGACGGGGCTGCCGTGGAGGGTGGGGCGTTGCGCGCCCGGCGAGCGGCGAGTTTTTCCACCACGAGGCGGTCGCGAGCGATGATCGCCTCGACGTTTCGCTGGGCCTTCGTGAGTGCCTCGGTGGGCGTGGCTGCGCCGCGCAAGATATCGTCGAAGGCGATCCGCAGTTCCCGTTGCAGTTCGAAGATGTAGGGCACCGCCGGCACGTAGCTCACGTGATCCAGTTGTTGGGCAAAGATGCGCGGCACGGTGAGCGATTGGAATTCGGGCGTCGCTCGCAATGACGCCCGCACGGGGATCTGGCCACCGCGTGCCCACGTCACGCTGTGGTCCGAGATGTAGGTGATAAACCGCCAGGCTGCCGCCGTCTTCTTGGCATCCAGTCCCCGCGGAAGGCAGAGCACGTGGGACTCGGCCCACACCGCCGGATACGGACCGAATTGCGGGAGGGGCGCGGCCGCGTAGTCGATGGTGGTCTGCGTCTCCAGGCTGCGCAGCATGAAGACGCCGCCGAAAAACATGCCGACCTTCCCTTGGAGAAAACTCGCCCACGAGGTTTCCTCTTCAGGACTCGGCACCAGTTTGTCGTCCACCACGAGTTGGCGGGCGAGGGAGAGCGCTGCGATGTTCTCGGGCGAAACCAGGGTCGCATGTTGACGATCTTCGCTCAGCAGATGTCCGCCGAACTGAGTCATCCACGACACGAGAATGTTAAACGAGGAGCCTTCGAAGGCGAAACCCCACTGGTCGATGCGGCCGTCGTGATCGGTGTCGCGTTTCAGTCGGCGAAGCGCGTCCACAAACGTCGGCCAGTCGCGAGGCGGCAGCGGCTGGCCAGTGGCGTCAACGATTCCTGCGTCGTGAAACAGCGTGCGGTTATAGAACAGGCCGATCGGGTGGACATCGAGCGGCACGCCGTAGAGGTGACCTTCGTTTCGCACGGCGGCGAGCGAGCGAGCGTCGAAATCGGCGAGCGTCAGCGGGTGGTCGCCCGAGGCGAGATCGTCAATGGGTCGGATGAACTCGGCGCGTTGCAAACGCGGGATCGCACCGGCGTGGGAAACGAACACCTCGGGTGCGCGATCAGCCAGACCGGCGACGAAGAGTTTGTTGTAATAAGTGCCCCACGGCATCCGCTGCACGGTCACGGTGATGTCCGGGTTTTCGCGGTTAAAGTTCCGCACCAACTCCAGCATCACCTCGCCGTCTTTCCCGGTAAACCCGTGCCAGAAACGCAAGGTGATCGTCGGCCGGTCGGGTCGCACGCACCCCGTTAACGTTAACCCCAGTAAGGTCGCCACGACGAGGGTGACCGAGGCTATGGCTAGCGCGAAAGCGGTTCGGAAGCGGAGAGGAAACAGATGCATGAGGACGCAGCCCTTCAACTTGGACCAATCCAGCCGCTCCGGGTTCGTCCTGTGGGGGGATTAGTATTATCGATGATTAAACCGAGAAAGCTAACGGGGTCGGTTGTTGGTGGGCGTGCGTCCTGCTATGCTGAGGGAATGGATGTTTATCGCATCGTTTTGAGCGCCTATTTTGACCCCGAAACACCCGATGCCTTGGTCAGCGCGGTGAGACGGGATTTGGAGCGGAGATTTGGGCTGCTATATAAGGTCGTCGCGGAGAAAGCGCTTCAGGCTATCGGGGCGCCGCGTTACGTCAGCGAGTGGGAGTTTCCTCGCATGGCCGGAGGTGATCCGACGGACGATTACCTGTTGGGGACTGCCAAACGTGATTTCTGCTCCCTGGCAGAACGTTCTCTGGAGCGGCATCGTTGCACTCCGGAAGGCACCACTTGACGGTGCAGCCGCGCATTTCACCCAACAAAAAACCCGTTCCGGAGGGGAACGGGCTTACGGAAAATGGGGCGGCCTACGGGATTCGAACCCGCGACCCTTAGAATCACAATCTAATGCTCTAACCAACTGAGCTAAGGCCGCCGTAAGAGTCGGGCAAAATCAAGACCCCGCCCGCCGCTGTCAATATCTTCTTCCGAACCTTTCGCGTTGCCCGGTTTGGCCTTTGGCGCGAGGGTGGCGGCCATGCCCCGCGTTAGGATTGTCACTTACAACATCGCGCATGGCCGCGGGCTGGCGCCCATCCAGGGAATAACCACGCGACGGCGCATCCGGATCACGTTGCTCAAGATCGCCCGGCTCCTCGCCGAACTGAATCCCGACATCGTGGCGTTGCAGGAAATCGACGAGAACTCCCGGTGGGCCGGCAACTTCGACCACCTTGAGTTTCTGCGCGAGTTTGGCGGCTTCGAGCACTCGGTGTTCGGCATCAATAACCGTCGCGCCGGCCTGCTTAACCTCTGTTACGGCAACGCTATTCTCTCCCGCCATCCCATCACCGAGTGGGAAAATATCGCCTTCGGGCAAAACAAGGTCGGCGAAAAGGGATTCTTGTTCGCGGAGATCAACGTCAACGAGCGGCGAATTCCCGTGGCCAACATGCACCTGCATTACCGCTCCCGCCTGCATCGGTTTGCGCAGGTGGACCGCTTCCTCGCCTACCTGCGCGACAAACAGCGCGACCGTCATCACCACTGGGCGGTGCCGCCGATCGTGTGCGGTGATTTGAACAACACGCACCACGCGTCCGATGCCACGGCGACGTTGCTCAGCCACTTGCACGATTACGGCGACTACACGCTGCATCCGCACGAGGGCTGCACGTTCCCGTCTCCGCTGCCCGGCCGCACGCTCGACTTCGTGTTTTTGCCGCCCGGGGCGAAACACGCCGAAAGCCAGATCGTCCGCAGTTACCTCTCCGACCATCGGCCGGTCGTGGTGGATTTTGACGTGGAGTGAGGCGCGGTGGTGCTGCCTTCGGGTTGAGGGAGAGCGGGGCCGTTAAAGTGTCGCCGGCGCCCCCGCCGGCGGACGTGAGACATCAAGCAGCCGAGACGAGCGTTGGCCGACGGGTGATTCAAGTTGGCGGGGGATTGGATGACCGAGCTGAAGTCTCCCCTTGGCCGGCGGGGGCGCCGGCCACACTTTAGCGATCACGTGTCCTTCAAAGATTCCCTTTGCGCAGCGTCGGGTTTTTTGCGGCGATGGCCGTTCCATGGATCGCATTGCTCAAGCCTTCGCCAGTGCCCGTGCCGAGAACCGCGCCGCCTTCGTCGCCTACCTGTGCGCCGGAGACCCTGATTTCGACACCTCGCTCGCCGCCTGTCGCGCCCTGATCGAAAGCGGCATCGATGTCCTCGAACTCGGCGTGCCCTTTAGCGATCCGCTCGCCGATGGCCTGACCAACCAACTCGCCGCCCAGCGCGCCCTCGAAGGCGGCATGACCGCCGCGCGCGTGTTCGAGTTGGTGCGCCGCATTCGCGAGTTCGCCCCGGCGACGCCCATCGTTTTCTACACTTACTACAACCTGGTGTTCTCCAATGGCGTGGACGCTTACGTCCGCGCGGCGAAGGACGCGGGCGTTGATGGTATGCTGACGCTTGACCTGCCCCCCGAGGAAGCCGCCGATGTGCAGACCGCCTGTGCGACGCACGGTATCAAGACCGTGTTCATCGTGGCCCCGACCACGCCCGAGTCGCGTCTGGCGAAGATCGGTGCGGCTGCCACCGGGTTCATTTATTACGTGTCGCGCGAAGGCGTGACGGGCGTGCGCGATTCCGTCGCTGCGAACGTTCCGCAAGCCGTGGCCGCGATCAAACGCCACACGCCGCTCCCGGTGGTGGTTGGTTTCGGCATCGGCAAACGTGAACACGTTACCGAAGTCGCCGCATATGCCGATGGCGTGGTGGTGGGGAGTGCGCTCGTGAATTGCATCCGGGAAAACCTCGCGGATCGCTCGAAGATCGCCCCCTCGCTGTCTGCCCGCGCCACCGACTTGGTGGCGGGAACGAAACGGTAAGCGGGAGTGAATCAGGACTGAGTTTGGAGTGCGGCGAGCTCTCGCCGCTTTGGACGGGCCGACTCGTCGGCCCGCTCCGCCTCTAGGATTGCGACGTGGCGAGCCCCGTCGTCGAAAGCGGCGAGAGCTCGCCGCACTCCAAATTTCGAACCGCCTCGTCCGCGGCGGGTCTGCGGGATACATGCCCGCTGCCTCCGACGCGCTCGCCCGGACCGCGAATGATCCACGCACTCACGTCGTGGTGCTCGGCGGTGGGTTCGCCGGTCTGGCTGCTTGCCGCCGATTGGACGACTCACGCCTGCGGGTGACGTTGGTCGATCGGCAGAACCATCATCTTTTTCAACCGCTGTTGTATCAGGTGGCGACCGCCGGGCTGGCCGGGCCGGACATCGCTCAACCATTGAGGCATATTTTCTCCAAGCAGGAGAACGTCACCACGTTGATGGGCGAGGTGAAACGCGTGGACCTCGAAGCGCGGCGCGTGGAACTCGGAGGCGGATTGGCGCTCGGTTACGATTACCTCATCGTGGCGCTCGGGGCTCGCACCGGCTATTTCGGACACGACGAGTGGGTGCGCCATGCGCCGGGGTTGAAGACGCTGGCCGAGGCCACGCACTTACGCCGCGAGCTGTTGCTTGCGTTTGAACGTGCGGAGGCGACCTCCGATCCGACGGAGCGTGACCGGTTGCTCAGTTTTGTGGTGGTGGGCGGCGGGCCTACCGGAGTGGAAACCGCCGGGGCGCTCGCCGAGCTGGCGCGACGGGTCTTGGTGGATGACTTTCGCCGTATCGATCCGAGTCGCGCCCATGTGCACCTCATCGAAGCGGGGCCGAAGTTGCTGCCGATGTTCACGCCGGAGCAGTCCGACTACACGCGCCGGCGTCTTGAGAAGATGGGCGTGACCGTTCACGTCGATGCTCCGGTGAACGAGGTGGGCGAGGGTTACGTTGTTGCGGGTGGCCAGCGCTTCGAGTCCGTGCTGACGATTTGGGCCGCTGGCGTCGAAGCCAGCCCGGTGACGCGCACGCTCGCCGGCGCTCCGTTGGATCGTAGCGGACGCGTGCAGGTTGCGCCGGACCTGAGCCTGCCGGGGCGGCGAGAGGTGTTGGCGGTGGGCGATATCGCTTCTCTTTCGGACGCAAAGGGCGTGCGTGTTCCCGGTCTCGCGCCTGCGGCAACGCAGATGGGGCGGCATGCGGCGGAGCAAATTCTTGCCGATCTCGATGGGCGGGGGCGCGCCGCATTCGTTTATCGGGACAAAGGCAACATGGCGACCATTGGCCGGAGCAAGGCGGTGGCGAAGGTCTTCGGCATGAATTGGACGGGGCTGCCGGCGTGGCTCCTGTGGATGTCCGTGCACCTGGTGTTTCTCATGGGGCTGCGCAACCGCATCGGCGTGTTCCTCAACTGGGTGTGGGCTTACTGCCGCTGGCAACGAGGGGCGCGCATCATCGTGGATACGCGAGCGCCTGCGCCGGACGAGACGGTGAATCGGTGAAGAATTAGGCTTGAGACGGTGGCGGCGAACTCGCGTTGATACGCGCATGCCCCCGGCCCAGAGAATTCTCCTCATTGAGGATGACCGCCTGCAATTTCGCGTGACCGAACGTATGCTTGCCCATGCTCGCATGGCCCGTTTCGAGGTGGACTGGGCCCAAACCTTCGAGGACGGGCTGCGTTTGTTGACCACCGGAAGCTATGCGGCGTGTCTGTTGGATTATCAGCTCGGCGCTCGGGACGGTCTGGAGTTGCTGCAAAAAGCGCGGGCCGAGAATTGTCATACTCCGGTGATATTTCTCACGGCGGAGTCTTCGGAGCAGATCGACGAGGCGGCGATGCACGCGGGAGCGTCCGATTACCTCGTCAAAGGCGAGATCACTTCGCGTGTGTTGGAACGGTCGATACGCTACAGTTTGAAACTGGGCGAAGCGATGGGCGAACTGCGCCTGCTGGCGACGCGCGATGCGCTCACCGGCCTGCTGAACCGCCGGGCGTTTGATGCGTTGCTAACTGAGGAAACGGATCGTGCGCGTCGGCTGGAGCGTCCGCTCGCGCTGGTGCTGCTGGACCTGGATCACTTTAAAACCATCAACGACACGCGCGGCCACCCGGTGGGCGACGCCGTGCTCGCGGAGATCGCCCGGGCACTGGAATCCTCGGTGCGCAGCATCGACAAAGTGGCGCGCATCGGGGGCGAAGAGTTTGCCGTTCTGCTGATGGAGACCGAGGCAGGCGATGGCTTGCTGGTTGCGCGGCGACTGGTGGATGGGGTGCGTGGACGGCAGATTGCGGTGAATGGCTGCGCCCCGTTCGCCGTCACGGTGAGCGCCGGTGTGGCCGCGGTGCCTGTGCATGGGGATGCGGCTGCGGCCTTGCTGGATGCGGCGGACAAAGCGCTGTATGCCGCCAAGCACGGCGGGCGTGACCGGGCGGTGCTTGCCTCTTAACCCGCGGGCGATGAGCCTGCCGGCCATGGCCTTTACCGATTCATCGACGACTCTAGCCGAGATCAAGACCCGCGTGCTCGCGTTCGCGGGCGAACGTGACTGGGAGCAGTTTCACGCGCCGAAGAACCTGAGCATGGCGCTCGCGGCCGAGGCGGGCGAGTTGATGGAGCACTTTCTCTGGGCGACACCCGAAGCTTCGCGCTCCATCGCGCAGGACGCGGCCAAACGTCGCAAGATCGAGGAGGAACTCGCCGACGTGGTTATCTACGCGCTCGAGTTCGCCAACATGACTGGCATCGACGTGGCCGCCGCGATTGAAACCAAGATGGCCGCCAACGCCGCCAAATATCCGGTCGAAAAAGCCAAGGGCCGGTCGGACAAATACACCGAGCTATGAGCGTGGCGCTCATAACTCGGAATGACCAATGACCAATGACCAATGACCAATGACCCGGGCGGCCCTTGGGTCTGACATTGGGCATTGGTCATTCCGCGGCTCCGCCGCGGTCAGCCTTTGCCGCCGTAAGAAACGTAGTCGTCGAGGTCGAGCAAGTCGAAGAACGTGGTGATGTCTTCACGCTCGGGAGCATTGCCTTTGATCATCTCGACGAACCAGCCGTGCATGTCGGCGGAGCCCACGCTCAGTTGAGAAAGCCATGCGGACCACTGGGCGATTTCCCATGGCTGGCGCGTGGTTTTTGAGGCGACCCACACGAGCATCTCGCCGTCGTTTTTGCCGGTTTTGATCTCCTGCAGCATCGCCTCGGGGGTGATGCCGGTGAAGGTAAAGAAGCGCCCGTCGAGCGGACAGTTGTAGTGAAATTCACCCGCTTTGCCGGCGATGAACGCTCGGGCCTTGTCGAGCAGGCGAGGAAGGTGGACGTAGCCGCCGAGCTTAACGCGGGGGCTGCGAGGAGGATGTTGCGTGAGGTCGGGATTGGATAAGTTGATCATGGCGAGGCGGACAGAAGCGCGGACATGCGAAAACGCAAATGGTGGCGCGATTTGACGCGTGACCTGGATGCTCCGGTCGGATGGCCTTTGCGCTCCTTCACATGAGCAAGAGCAAGACGACCGCTGTCCTTAAAAACTATTACGTGCTCCCGTGCTGCCTGCTGTTGCTCAATCTGGTGAACAGCTTGGTGGGCTATAAAGCGGAGCTCGTTGACGAGCCGTTCCTGCGCACCGTCGTGGTGATGTTCTTGGTGCTCTGCGGATCGTCTCTCGTGGCCTTTGTGCTGGCTCCGGCGATTGGCACGTTGGTGAACACTCTTCAGCGCAGCAGCCGCCGGAATGGCGGACGCGTCGGAGAGACGATTTTCCTGCTCGTTTTGGGCGCGGGTGTTTTCTGGTGCTACTATCAGCTCTGCAATCACGGTCCTGCAGCGCTATTGCCCGCCGAGTGGCGCAACCCGCGCTTGCACTGACCGTGTAGGGTCGCGGTCAGCGTCGCGGGGGCGATACCTTGAGTGCGCAGGCTGCGCAGCGAGAGCGCGTCGTGGCGTTTGGCGAGGCGGACGCCTTGGTCGTCGCACATCAGCGGACAGTGGTAATACGCAGGCGCCACATGGCCGAGGGCTCGGATGAGCAGGAGCTGGCGAAACGTTGATTTGATGAGGTCGGCGCCGCGCACCACTTCGGTGATGCCCAGCTCGGCGTCGTCCACCGCGCAGGAGAGTTGGTAACTGGGCACGCCGTCCTTGCGCCACACGAGGAAGTCCCCGAAGTCGCGTCCGGCGACCGCGGTCTGTGGCCCGAAACGTCCATCGACGAACGTGAGGGTTTCGCCGTCGGGCACGCGGAAACGCCAGTTCGTCGCGAAGCCGGTCGCATCGAGCGACGGCAACGGCGCATCGGCAGGCGGACGGAAGGCAGGCGGATAAATCGGCTCGTCGTTATCTCCGCCTTCATGCGGCGCGGAGACGGATGCCTCGGCGAGTTCGCGGCGCGAGTGGTGGCAGGGGAAAATCAGCCCGGCCGCGTGGAAGCGCACGAGCGCGGCGCGGTAGCGGTCGAGTCGTTGGCTTTGCGAAATCATCGGTTCTTCCCACGCGAGCCCGAGCCAGCGCAAGTCCTCGATCATCGCATCGACGAAATCCAGGCGGAATCGGGTCGCATCGAGGTCGTCGTTGCGCAGGAGCAGGCGACCACCGGCGGCGCGGGCGCGTTGTTGGGCGATCCAAAAGGTGCGCGCATGGCCGAGGTGCAAGTAACCCGTGGGCGAGGGCGCGAGGCGGCCGATGTAGGACGAGGGCAAGTTGAGCGCTGAGAGTTGAAGGTTGAGGGTCAATGCAGCCGACGCAGCCGAGCTTTGGGTTTGAACTCTCAACCCTCAACACTCAGCTCTCAACTTATTCCCATGCCGAAGCTGCTCTGCGTTTACTGCTCCTCCAGCACCAAGCTCGACCCGAAATATTACGAGGTGGGCGAACGACTCGGGCGTGAGATGGTCACGCATGGCTGGGGCCTGGTTTATGGCGGCGGCAACATCGGCTTGATGGGTTCGGTTGCGCGCAGCGTGAAGGACGCCGGCGGCACCGTGGTCGGTGTGATTCCCGATTTCATGCAGGTGCGCGAACTTGCCTATGTTGAAGCGACCGAGTTGGTCGTCGTGCCCACCATGCGCGAGCGCAAGCGGGTCATGGCTGAACGCGCCGACGCGTTTTTAACTCTTCCCGGCGGCATCGGCACGCTGGAGGAAATGACCGAGATCATGAGCGAGCGTTACCTCAACCTCACCAAGAAGCCGCTCGTGTTGTTGAACCAAGACGGGTTCTACGACGACTTGCTGCGGTTTTTCGAACGCATGGTCGCGGAGCGGTTCAAGTCTCCCGGCCTCGCTGAATTACTCGCGGTCGCGGCGACGATTGAAAACGTGTGGCCGCTGCTGCATCAGCCCAAGGCGTTCACTGCGGACGCGCTGTGGCACTGAGCAGTCGCCTCGGGGGCGTTCAGGAAGCGAGCAGGCTTTCGATTTTTCGGGCGAGGGCGGCGGAGGCTTCATCGAGCCAGCGTGCGCCTTTTTCGGCGGTCGCGATGGTGGCGTCGCCCATGACACCGCTTTGGGAAAGATCGGAGGCCTTCCACGCAAACACCGCGGCCGCGCCTTCGGGTCGCAACGTGCCCGGTGCGTCGATACGCGCAGGGTATTCGCAGACGGCGCGGTCCATGCGCACGCACTCGGGCGCACCCGCGAGCATGAGTGAGGTTTCCCAATCTCCCGCGTGGAAACCGAATGCGGTCTCCTGCGGTGCCTGGCTGGGGCGATAGTGGCCGCTGAGCATGCCGGCACGCAGGCCAAGCGTGGTCTGAATCTCGCGCACTGTGACCACGACGGTGGCGCTGTTGCCGCCGTGGGTGTTGAGCACGGCGATCTGACGGAAACCCAGCGCTTTCAGCTCTGCGGCGAGCGCGAGCAACTGACGACGCAGCGTGCGCGCGGAGATCGTGAGCGTGCCGGCAAAGCCCAGGTGCTCATTGCTTTTCCCATAGGTGATCGGCGGAGCGACGAAGACCGGGGCATCCGCGGCGAGTCGGGGTAAAGCGTGGGCGAGCCAGAGTTGGCTGAGCATCGCATCGGTGCCGAGCGGCAGGTGATGGCCATGCTGCTCGATGGCGGAGGTCGGGATAATCACTAGCGCACGCGCTTTATCCGGGATGGACTCAAGTTCCCCGGCGGTCATCCGGGCGAGGTCACGTGCGCGCCCCATCGCCGTCGGTGGAGGAACCGGGGCGTGCGGCGCACTGGCGGGTTCGGCGGGCGTTGCGAGCGGCGTGCCATGGGTGACGACTTCGCCGAGCAGGCCGGCCAGCAGCGAGACGGCTTCGGAAAAGATGCGGTCGCCCTCCAGCGAAGGATCAGGCGTGACGGGCGTCGGTTGCGCGAAATGTCCTGGGCGAAAATCTGCATCGCGCACGTCAGCTGGTGCGCCGGAAGGTGCAGGCGTGCGGCCAAGCAGGCGGGCTGCGACGGCTTGGGTGCGCACGCGATTCACATCTGCCGGGTGGAAGCCGAGGCCGATGCCGGCCGAGCCGATGACGTAGGTGCGCAGGTCGAGCGCAACGCGCGCATCGAGTGCGGCGGTGGACACCAGCTCGGCGTTCCACGGGCTGGTATTAAAAAACAGAACGCGCGAAAACCCGGAGGCCTTGACGCTCGCGACGATCTCGTTGAGCGAGTCGAGCGTGGTCTCCGCATCGACGCCGAAACGGGTGTGGGGGTAGGGCGCCGCACCGAAGCGCAGCGGAGGCAACACGAGGAGTTGCGATTGCAGACCGGAGGCGGCGATGGCGGCGCGCAGCACGGCGGAACCGACGGTTTCCTCCACGTTGAGGGGCAGGCCGAGTCCGTGGTCGGCGAAACCGTGCACGGGCAGCACGACAACCGTGCGGGTTTTATCGGGCCGGGCGGCTAAATCGCTCCATGTTTGGTGGGCCCAAGCGGTCGCGGGATCGGCGTTAGCGAGCCAGTGGGGTGACATGGGCGCGAACCTAGAGGATCTGCTTTGCCGGGCGCAAGGCCGTCCGTGTCACTTGGTTCCCGCCTTGAGCAAATCGCCGACGACCTGGCCGACCACTTCATCGACCTCCGTAGTGAAGGCTACCTGCTTGAGGTAAGACGCCGAGAGGTAGGGGAACGCCGCCTGCGGATCGCGGGCGCTGAGCTTCAGGAAGACCATGTGATCCGAAAAGTCCCATGCCCAGCGGTCATCATACATAATCACCGCCTGCGCAGACGCCGGGAGCAAGGTGATCGGCCCGCTCTCCGCTTCGAACCCGCGCGCTTTCAACGCACGCACGATACGCACGTCGATGCCGTGGTTGTCCTTGAGATTGCGCAGCACGAAGAACCGGTGGACGTCGTGCAGGCTGCGGCCTTTCTCGGTTACGTTCGTCTGCGTCGAGGCGCAGCCGGCGAACAACGTGCAAGCCAAGATTATTACAACCAAGTGGACGGCCGATTTCATAAAGCTCTCAGCCACGAAGGAAATCGCGCGCGCTGCAATCCTCGGTTGCGTGACGTGCCGACTGGGGCACGCTTTGCGGACACATGGCCATTATCGGCAAACGCAACCAGCTCACTGTTCTCAAGTCCGCCCCTCCCGGTTTCTATCTCGATGGAGGCCCGCTCGGGGAGTTGCTGCTGCCCGGCGCGCTCATCCCGCCCGGTGCGCAAGTCGGCGATGTGCTCGACGTATTTCTGTATCGTGATTCTGAGGACCGCCTCGTCACCACGATCGAGACGCCACACGCCGAGGTCGGCGAATTCGCCTATCTGCGCGTCGTCAGCGTGGCCCCGCGCATCGGCGTGTTTCTTGACTGGGGTCTGAGCAAGGACTTGTTGCTGCCCATCCGCGAACTCAAGGAGGGCGGAGTGGAGCGCGGCGACTGGATTATCGTTTACGTCATGCTCGATGCGAAGACCGACCGCATCGTGGCGAGCGCGCGCATCAACCGTCATATGAGCACGACTCCGCCGGTCTATGGCGAGGGCCAGGAGGTGAGTCTGCTCATCACCGGCGAGACGCCGCTCGGCTATAACGCGATCGTGAACAACGCGCACCGCGGACTGCTTTACCACAGCGATCTTTCCACGCCGCTCGGCGTGGGGCAAAAAATCGACGGCTTCGTCAGCACCGTGCGCGAGGACGGCAAGATCGACCTGCGCCTTGACCGCGCCGGTTACCAACGGATCAGCTCGAATACCGACAAGGTGCTCGAAGTCCTCACGAAGGCGGGTGGGCGTCTGCCGTTCCATGACAACAGTTCGCCGGAGGAAATCCGTCTGGCCTTTGGTCTGAGCAAGAAGGCGTTCAAGCAGGCGATCGGTTCGCTCTTCAAAGACCGTCGCATCGTCATCGCCAAACACGGCATCCGCTTGGCGGACGCTTCGGGCAACGCCAACGCTCAATCCTAATTCATATGTCCGCTTCTAAAAACGCCTCCGAAAACATTTCCCGCACCATCACGGTGAGAGCCGAGCCCATCGAGCTCTGCCAGCTTCTGAAGTTCGCCGGGCTCGCCGATAATGGCGGAGCCGCCAAAGCGATCATCAGCGAAGGCCAGGTGCTGCTCAACGGCGTCGTCGAAACCCAAAAGCGCAAGAAAGTCATGGGCGGCGACCGGGTGACGCTCGGCGACGAAACCATCGTGGTGAAAGTCGGCTGATCCTCTTTTTATGGCCAAACCTGAAATCAAGATCGAGCAACTCAAAGCCGGTGCCGGACGCACCCCAAAAAAGGGCGAGGCCGTGACGGTTCACTACACGGGCTGGTTCACCGATGGTGAGAAGTTCGACAGCTCCGTGGATCGCAAAGACCCCTTCACCTTCGTGCTCGGCGCGGGTCAGGTGATCGCCGGTTGGGACCTCGGTGTCGCCACGATGAAAGTCGGCGACAAGGTGAAGCTCACGCTTCCGCCCGAGCTCGCGTATGGTGCCGGCGGTTATCCCGGCGCGATCCCGCCCAACGCCACCTTGGTGTTCGATGTGGAACTGCTGAAGATTGGGTAAGTCTTAGTCCGAATGTAGACCTGTTCCGAATGTAGGAGCCTGCTTGCAGGCGATGAGAACCGAACGCCCGCGGTAATCTCCCGAATCGCCTGCAAGCAGGCTCCTACATTTCGGAAGGCGAACCTTCGGAAACGCGTTCCCTGAAACGACTCCCATGAAAATCATCATCACTGGCGTCACGCGCGGTCTCGGGCGCGCGCTCACCGAAGAGTTCATCCGGCTCGGTCACACCGTGATCGGCTGCGGGCGAGGCTCCGAGGGCGTCTTCGATCTGCGTATGAAGCATGGCGCACCGCACAGCTTCGATGTGGTTGATGTGTCCAACGCCACCAAGGTTGGCATGTGGGGCGCGCGCGCCCTCGCGTTCGGCGAAGTGCCCGACCTGCTCATCAATAACGCCGCGCTCATGAACACGCCCGCACCGCTCTGGCTGGTGCCGGCCGAGGAGTTCGCCACCTTGGTGAACGTCAACATCACCGGCGTGGCCAACGTGATTCGCGAGTTCGTGCCCGCGATGGTCGCCGCGAAAAAAGGCGTCATTGTGAACCTCAGCTCCGGTTGGGGGCGCAGCGTGTCGCCCGAGTTCGCGCCCTATTGCGCGAGTAAGTGGGCGATCGAAGGCCTTACCCAGGCTCTTGCCGAGGAGCTGCCCGCCGGCATGGCGGCGGTTCCGCTGAATCCCGGAGTGATCGACACCGACATGCTCCGCCAGTGCTGGGCCGACGGCGCATCCAGCTATCCGAAGGCCGACGTTTGGGCGAAGGTGGCCGCGCCGTTCATCCTGCAGCTCTCTGCCAAGGATAACGGCCAGAGTCTCACAGTGCCCGGTTTCGAGGGATAGGTGCTCGACCGGACTGGGTTTCTCCAGTGATGCTCCGTCGCCATGGATTTTGATAGGTTCCGCTTTGTCCTGTTGCTGGTCGCACTTGGATTCGCCTCGGTCGCCTCGGCTGTTGAGGTCGGGCAAACCTTTTCCGAGGTCGAAGCTGAGCTGGGCCGCCCCGTCAACCAGTTGGACGCCCCGGGACGCAAGATCGCACGCTGGGCCGATCTGGAAGTGATCTTTGAGGACGGTCGCGTGAAGAGTTTTATTCGCCGAGATCTCGCGGCCGAGGCCGCTTCGGAGGAGCGACGAAAGCAGGCGGCCGAGACCGCGCGCAAGCTGCGCGAGAAGGCGGAGCAGGAGGCCCGTCTGAGTGAGGAGGAGCGTCTCGCTCAGGATGAACGCGAACGCCCGGAACGGGAGCGCAAGGCCCAGGCCGAAAAGATCGCCGCCCTCGAAGCTCAGCTGGAGATTGAGCGTCGGAAGCTGCAGGAGTTAACCGAAAAGCTGGAGCCCCAGCAGGATCGCGAGCGGCTCGCCCGCATGGCGACGTTGCGCAATGAGATCGCGACCTTGCGCGTGGACATCCCGCGCGCGATTTCCGCGGGAGAAGCGGATCGGGCGGTGCGGTTGCGCAACGAGTTGCTTGCTAAAGAGCGCGAACTCAACCTGCTCGCTCGAAAGACCCAATAATTTCACTCCATGGCTAAACCGCTACCGATCGAAAAACTCAAAGAAACCGCCAACCTGCCCGACAACAAGTGGGGCAAGCTGCTCGGTGCGACGCCCGTCATCATGACGGTGGTGGCTACGCTGCTCGCGGGCCTCGCATCGAGCGAGATGACCAAGGCGCAATACGAGCGCGCTTACGCGGCGCAGATCCAGTCCAAGGCCGGTGATCAGTGGGCGTTTTTCCAAGCCAAGCGCCTGCGTGGCGACATGCAGCGCAACACGCTCGATTTGTTCGCCGCCCAAGGACAGGTCGCGACCGGTGAGGAGGCACCGCCTCCGCCCCCCGCGCCGGCGCTCGCTCCTGAGATCGATGCGGCCCTCAAAGCCGCTGCCGCCGATGCACCCGCCGAGACGCTCAATCCGCTGCTCACCAAAGTCTCGATGCCCGTGCTGCTGACGGCGCAAGTCGCCGCGAAGGAACACACCGCGGCTTACGACGCGCTCACGGCTCCGTTGATCAAGCAAATCGCCCAAGGGGGGGCGGTTACGGCCCGGTTGCGTTTCAACGCGAGCCGCTACGATTACGAAGCCCAGCTCAACGCAAAGATTGCGCGCCTTTACGAACTACAGGTTCACAAGGGCAACCTGGAGGCCGAGCGCCACCACGCACGCAGCCAGAAGTTTTTCTTCGGCATGCTAGCCGCGCAGATGGGCGTCGTGATCGGCACGCTCGCGATTGCCGCCAAGCAGCGCAGCCTCCTATGGGCCATCGCGGCCGGTGCCGGTGTGCTCGCGATCGCGTTCGCGGTTTACGTGTATCTCTACGTCTGAGGCGAGCTGGAGACCCGACGACTCGTCGGGTCTGCCGGGGAATGGCTCATGCCGGCCCGAGGCCATGCGATGAGACCCCGACGAGGTCGTCGGGGCTCCATCCGAGCCGGTCGCTCAGGGCCGGCCGCGGAGGTAAAGATCCTCGACCTTTTTGCGTGCCCACGGGGTTTTGCGCAGGAAGGTGAGGCTCGATTTGACGCTCGGGTCGTGCGTGAAGCAGCGGATCTCGATCATCTGCCCGAGCTGTTCCCAGCCGTGGCGGGCGACCAACTCGGTGACGATGGTCTCAAGCGTGATGCCGTGAAGGGGATTGTTGGACTGCGCCATGACGGGGAGGCAATGCGGCGCACCTCTGTCCGGCAAGGGTGTTTCTGAAACGAGCCGCCGGTCGCCGCCTGCCTTTTCATTTGCGGGTAAAGTCCACGACCTTGATTTCCTCGCCGGGTTTTTGCTCGGTCACGGCATCGAACTTCTCCGCGCGGCGACTGAAGCTGCCGCCGCCCACACTGTCGTAAAACTCGATGTAAACCTTGCCGGTGGTGCGATACCGATCCCAGCCGTAGACCGGTTCGGTCTCGTCGATCTCGATGTCCGAATCGGTCACGCTGATGGCATTCGAGCCAGCACGGAACGCGTATTTGAAATAGCGGAGCGCATAAGCCTTGGCGACGTCTTGATGGGCTTTGCGCGGATCGGCGACCTCGGCAACCGGCGCAACGGGAACACGCCGCGGTGTGGTTGGCTGCGGGGGAGGCGGGGGCGGAGTCACGGCCTCGGTCTGCGGCGGGGTGGTCGCGGGCGCCGTGGGGGCATACGCGGGCACCGGAGTGGTTTGCACGAGATCGGCGGCGGAGGAAGCAGAGGCACCGATCGCTTTGGCTTTGTCTGCGTAGGGAGGGGGAATGAGCGCGATCGGAATCAGCAGGGCTTTGCCGTTGGCGATGACCAAGACCTTCGAGGCCTGTGCGTCGTAGGAACGGATGACGACGTTTTCCAATGTGCGTCCGTCGAGAAGTCGGAGATGCCCTACGGGTATCATCATCGGCTCGGCCCAGGCCAGCGTGGTGATGGCGAGGAAGAGCAGGATTTTCATGGGTAACGGGGTTACCCGTTCTGACCCTAGTGGGCGGCTTTGGTGCCGGTGGACGCCTGCCGATGAAAGGACTCGATGCAGTCCCTGCAGATGCAGGCGGTTCCGCGTTGGGCGGCGGGCAGTTGCGCGACCAGCGCCGGCGGCACAACTACGGCGGAGCACCAGCAGCGAGTCGCTCCCGTGACCGGGTCTGCGCCGCAGCGGTTGGGACGTTGGCAAAGCGGGCAGCTGGTTTCGTGAGAACTCATGGTGAAATCGAGGTGGCTCCCTTGGGCGAAGTCCCGGCACGGTTCGCGTAGTCTGCGGCTAAGAGGACGGTGTTGGCGTGAAGGCGCGCAGTGTGGACACGGTCGCGGTTGTATCCACCGCCGTAGAGAACCACGAGGGGGACGCGTTGCCGGGTCACGGTCTCCAGAACGTGGTGGTCGCGCGCAACCATGTCGGCATCGGTGAGGCGCATCTGACCGAAGCGGTCGTGCTCGTGGGGATCGGCGCCGGCGATCCAGAACACGAGATCCGGGGCGAAGTGGTCGATGGCGGGGGCGAGTGTCGCCTCCAGCTGTTCGAGGTAGTCGCTGCCGTGGACATAACGAGGGAGTTCGACG
The DNA here is from genome assembly GCA_967755175.1 of uncultured Opitutaceae bacterium. Taxonomy (GTDB): domain Bacteria; phylum Verrucomicrobiota; class Verrucomicrobiia; order Opitutales; family Opitutaceae; genus Rariglobus. The sequence continues at coordinate 29,337 of CBRAFO010000009.1, forward strand.
TCGAGGCTCCCCGGGGTCTTCTGGGCGGGGTAGTTTTTGCCGACGTGGATTGAATAGGTGAACACGCGCTCATCGTTGGCGAAGATGCCGTGCGTCCCATTGCCCTGATGGGCGTCGGTATCGATCACGGCGATACGCGCGGCAGGCCACGAGGCGTGGTGTCGGCGGATGGCGATGGCGACGTCGTTAAGAACGCAGTAGCCGAGTCCTCGGTCGGCGAAGGCGTGGTGGGTGCCGCCGGCGAGATTGCAGGCTATTCCGTCGGTGAGCGCTGCATCGGTGGCAGCCAAGGTTCCCGCCACTTCGAGTCGGGAGCGAGTGAGGAGTGCTTCGCCTGCGGGCAAGCCGAGTTTAACGGCTTCCGCGGCGTCGAGTGTGCCGGTGCGGATGCGGTGCAGGTAATCGGCCGTATGCGCGATCAGTAGCACCGATTCCGGGGCAGGTGTGACCGGGTGGATCGTCAGGTGGGGTGGGGCGTCGGTCCGGATCATCGCTTCCGAGCGCCAGAACTTGTCCATCGGGAACGGATGGGTTTCGGGCAGCGGGAACGTGTAATCGGGATGATAAAAGCAGCGCACGGAAAAGTGGGATGCGGATGAAGTTTTAATCCAATACACGAGCTGATCGTGGGCGGTCGAATAAATCGAGTGGCTTGCTCGTTCGCGGCCTTGCCCGTCGCGCGTCGATCCTGTTTTGTATTCCTCACGTTAGCCAACCACTCAACCACCCATCATCATGGCCAAATCACAAAATACCAAAAAAGAGACGAAGAAGCAGCCGCTGAAGACGCCCGCGGAAAAGAAAGCCGCCAAGCGTGAGAAGAAGGCCGGCCGCTAAATCCGGCACGTATCCGCGATAGAAACGCGGACAGTTTAAATCAAAGGCCCGACGTTCTGCGTCGGGCCTTTTGCTTTTATTACCTTGGGTTGTGGAGAGCGCGGCACTCCTCATTTTATTGGTAGGTGGTCAGCCCCGGGGAATGGGCATTCGACCTGATTAGCAGTCGCGCGGTCTCATGGCACGATGTGCGTGGTCTCTCGTCCAACTTCTTTCCCCCCGTGCAAACCTACTCCCTGCCCGTCCAATTCATTAACCGTGTCTTCAATGGCGAACTTGCCCGCGATGCGGTGTCGCAAACGAAGCAACTGCTCGCACATGCGTTGAACAACACGTGCGAGGTGCTCCCGGTGCTCAAACCGGTCTTTCGTCCTTGGGGATTGCGCACGTGGTCGCAGTGGCAGGCCGACCATGTGTATCGGGTGAAGACGCCCAGTGGGGCCACCTTCAGGCTGGCCGGCAGTAATTACCTCAGCTTCGAACTCTTTTGGAAAGGCACCGGTTATTACGAACCCATCACCACGTTGCTCCTTCAGGAGTTGGTGCAGCCGGGCGGCACGTTTCTCGATGTGGGCGCGAACATCGGCTTTTATTCGCTCGTGATTTCGACGCTGAAGCCCGGGACCAAGGTCGTCGCTTTCGAGCCAAATCCTCGAAATTTCCTGCTGCTCCAAAACAACGCGCGCCTGAATGGCTACAAGAACATCACCTGCGAACTGCTCGCCGCGTCCGACCATGATGGTGTCGCCAAGCTCTACCTGAGTAAGTCCGACATGAGCGCCTCGCTGCTACCGGATTTCGAGGATAGTGCCGCCATGCCGATCGAGGTGCGCACGACGACACTCGATACCTACATGGATCGTAATCCGCCGAAAGGCCCGGTGGTTATCAAGGTCGATGTGGAGGGACACGAAGCGGCATTTTTTCGCGGCGCGGAGCAAACGCTCAAAACCATTCGTCCCGACATCATCACCGAAGTCGCACTGGCGTATGACGAGGAGGTCACGGACTCGTTTAAGCGCCTTGGTTATCACTTGTATCCGATCACGGACCGCGGGTTGTTACCGGCCGACGAGTTTCGCCCGGTGGTTCGCGATCGGTTCGTCTTTTTGAACTACCTAATTTCTACGCGTTCGCCCGAGGAGGTGGCGCAGACATTTAAAAAGATCAGCCCTGCGGTGCGTCAGATCGATCTCCGCAAGACCAGCAAGTATCTGACTCCGGAAGCCGTTGCTAAATTCACCACGCGCTCGGCGGTCGCGATGAGCAAGTGACGCCAAACGCCCGAGCCGCTGAGGTGGGTGGGATGGTTGCGATCACCAACCCACTCAACGGCTCGGGCGCGTGCGGCTCAGTTGGGATTGGTCGCCACCCCGAAGAGGCTTCCCTTGACGGGCGCAGCTTTCTCGGTGGGCGTCAGGTCTATCAGCACGATCGTTCCGCTCGCATCCGTCTTCACCGCCAGATTGTTGATCCCGACGATCTGCTTAATGAACGCCGTCATGTTCATGCTCGGCAGCTCTCCGGATATTTTGACTTGGCTGGCTAGGTCCAACGGTTCGGTGCGTATCTGTAGGTCAACGCCGGTGCTGGTCTTCAGGCCTTTGGCCGAGAAACGTTGGTTGATCTCGGCGATGATGGTGTCGAGCCCGGTGTTCTCATACGTGGAGGCGGGCTGATTGCCGCCGGCGTTGAGCAGGTTCCACGTGCTGGCATCAGCCTCAGCGAGTGCCCCGGGAGTGCGGGTCGCGCCAGCGGAGGCAGGCAGGCTCTTTTTCCCAGAGTAACAGGTCCTTACATAGCTCTGGTCGGCCTCCGAAAAAGTCTTCACTGGGATGGTGAAAACGCGCCCGTCTTGGCGTTCGATTCTGACCGAATCGGCTGAGGGCATGTCGATAAGACGCGCAGTGATTTGACGACCTTTGTCGTCAGTCCACTCGCGGAAATTTCGGCTATCAGCGGCCTTAAGGGTGAGGCCACTCGTTAACTGGAGGGTAACCAAGCAAGCGAGGAGCTTGAGCGGTTTCATAACTGAAAGACGGATGCACGGGCCGTCGGGGTGATGCAAGCGCGGTTCAGCTGTGGTTGTAAAATAAACGAAAAAAACGGGGCGGCCTAGGGCGTGCGGGTATTCCGGAGCGAAGGGAATACGGGATAGTGTGCGCTTTTCCTCGGTTTCAGCGTGTCAGCCAGGCGCGACCGGCGGGGAGGAACTCGCGACCAAACAGGTCGTTGAGGAGGATGCGCGCCATCATATACCAAGCCGCCAGCGCGCAGACCATCAGCTCGAAGCCGGCGATCTTGTTGAAGATCGGATACCCGAAGTGGCCGATGTCGAGCAGCACGAATCCGGCGAGAAGCAGCGTAAAGGTCCACGCCATCGCTCCATGAATGCGGAGCGAGCCGATCCACAGGATCGCCGTGAACAGGGTCCAACCAATCAGGAACCAACCCACGTCTTCATGGCTGGTTTCGAAGATTTTGAACTGGTTGCCGAGCAACATCAGGCACAGCGAAATCCAGAACGCGCCGTAGGCGGTGAAGGCGCAGTAGCCAAAGTGGTTGCCCGTTTTCATCTCTTGGAAGCCCGCGATCAGTTGTGCTCCTCCGCCGAAAATCAGGCCCACCCAGATGACGGGCCCCATGCCCATCCATCCCACATTGTGGAACTGCAGGAGCAGGGTAGTGAGGCCGAAGCCGGCGAGGCCGACGACCGCAGGATTGGCATGCTTGGGAGCGCTGGAGCTGGATGCATTCATGGCTAAAGGCGGAACACAGGGACGCCTTCCCCCGTTGGCAAACCCGCACCCGCCGTTGTCCGTGCTTAAAAGCGAACCCGATGAGCCCTATCAGACCGTGATGAAGAAACGCATGCTCTTGAGCGCTCGGGGCAGTTGCACATCGCTGATCGTCAGGCGTGTCGAGAAACGTGCAGACAACGACCTGTATCGGCGGTGCAGGCACAAGTGCGTCCGTCACTTGATAACGACTCTTTGCCGGTTAAAATTTTCGTCCATCATTGTGTGCGCTGCTCCTGTAGCCCGCTTTACGCTTTAAGCAGCTGTCCGCATTTTCCATTAAGCTTAAGTTTTCATGCATCCGTTGACGACACTGCCGGGGCCCATTTCGGGGGAGAGTAACGCCGAGCTGTGCGGTCCCCCATTAGCTGGAAGCCACGTGCGTAGCTTGCTGGAGATCAGCATGGACCCGGTGATTGCGCTCACACCGGAGGGCCGTGTCATCGACATTAACGATGCCGTGGTGCGTGTGACCGGCGTATCGCGAGATCAATGGGTCGGCACTGATTTCTCCAGCCACGTCGCCACCCCAGAGCAGGCCCGCTCGCTTTGCCGCGAGGTGCTGTCGAAATGCATGATGAGCGGTTGTCCGTTGAGGCTCCTCCATCGCGACGGCCAAATCATCGATATGGTGTGCAACGCCAGCGCCTGCCGTAACGCTCAAGGCGAAGTGGAGGTGATTTTCCTCTCGGCACGGGATATCGCCGAGCGAAAGCGGATCGAGGAGGAACTGAGGCGGACCGACATGCGGTTATCCGAAATCCTCGAAAGCATCACGGATCGGTTCGTGGTCTTGGATCGCGATTGGCGCTACGTTTACGTCAACGAGCGACAGGCCGTCTGCCGGAAGCTATCACGCGAGGAAATGCTCGGGCAGCGCCTCTGGGACATCTATCCCGAGTTTGTTGGCACCCCGGCTGCGGAAAAGCTCAAGCAGGCGATGGACGAGCGCGTGCCGGTTAATTACGAGGTGTTCCTGCCCTCGCAGAATCGGTGGCTCGGGGTTCATGCCTACCCTTCGCGAGAGGGTGTTTCGATTTACGGTCGCGACATCACCGAATCCAAGCTGGCGGAGGAAAAACTACGCAACAGCGAGGCGCGTTACCGGGCGCTTTATCGGGATAACCCCGCGATGCTCTTCACGCTCGATTCGCACGGCACTGTGCTCGCGGTGAATCCGGCGGGCGTGAACCAGTTGGGCTATGCCTTGGGTGAGTTGGCGGGGCGGTCGGTCTTGAATGTGTTTCACCCCGACGATTGTCGGGACGTGGCGCGCCAGTTGGAGACATGCCTGCGCAACCCCGGTCAGGTTCAACATTGGCAATACCGGAAGATCCGGAAGGACGGGGTGGTGCTCTGGGTGGATGAGTTGGCCCAGGCGGTTCGAGATCTTGATGGCACCGTGAATGTGCTCGTGGTTTGCCAAGACGTCACCGCGCGCAAACGGGCCGAGGCGGAAATTCACACGCTCAACGCCAGCCTTGAGGAGCGCGTCCAGAGCCGCACCCGCGAACTGGCGGAAAGCGAAAAACGCTTCCGCAACATCTACGATACCGCACCGGTTTCCATCTGGCAGGAGGATTGGACGGAGGTCATCGCGTTAATCGACGAGTTACGAGCCGGCGGCGTCGTCGAGTTCCGCGCCTACTTCCTCGATCATCCCGAATTTGTGGAGCGCGCGTTGAAGGCCGTGAAAATCTTGGACGTCAACCAGTGGACCCTCGATATGTTCGCAGCCAAGACGAAGGAGCAGCTGCTCGGTTCGCTGGGCACGGTCTTCGCCACGCCGGACACGTTGCCAGGCTTCGTGGGAGAACTGGTCGCGCTCGCAGAAGGGCAGCTCACGTATCGAACCGAGATGGCGTTGAACACGGTAAGTGGAGACACGCTTCTCTGCTTTCTCGCGATGACGTTTCCACCTCTTGGATCGGGTGGCGGCAATGTGATCGTGAGCGTGATTGATATGACCGAGCGCAAACGCACCGAGGAGGCATTGCGACGTTCGGAGGAAAGCTCCCGGCTCCTCTTTGACACCACGCTGCAAGGGGTGGTTCTCCGGGACGCCCAAGGCCTGATCCTCGTGATGAACCCGTCCGCGGTTCGCATCCTCGGTAGAACCGCCGAAGAGCTCGCAGGCAGCCTCTCGCTGGTGGATGGCGAGCATCACGCCTTGCGCGAAGATGGCACGCCGATGCCTCAGGCCGAGTATCCTTCCGTCGTCGCCCTGGCAACCGGTCGCGAAGTGAGGAATGTGATCATGCGCGTTTATAACCGCCGAGACCGCGCCTACCGCTGGATCGATGTGCAGGCGGTGCCCCTCTTTCGATCCGGAGAGAATGTTCCGCATCAAGTTTACACCATCTTCGACGACATCACGGACCGATTCCGAAGCGAACGCCATATCCGCCGGCAGGCCGCCCTCCTTACCGGTATCAACCGCATCTTTCGCGAAACCTTGCCCCATCTCAGCGATGACGAGGTCGTCGCCATTTTTATCGATGTGATCCGTGGCCTGACGGGCAGCCCGATCGGATTCACTGAGGAGACTGTGGCGGAACACGGTCGGACGCCGATCACGCTGAACCGCTCACTGCAGGTGCACGCAGACGTGAGCCGGTCGGAGGTGCTCCGGCTATTTCAAAGCACCGAGTGCCTCGCTCTCCGCACCCCGCCCATTCCAGGCTCCGTTCAGATGATGAACCACCCGCTGTCCGCCGCCCACCCAGGCGGTCCGGTGATCAGCCGTTATCTCGGGGTGCCGCTCCTTGAAGCCGGGAACGTCATTGGCTTGGTCGGGTTGGCCAACAAAGCCACGGATTACACCGAACACGACCGGAATGCCGTCGAGGTGATCGCTCCGGCTTTCGTCGAGGTCTTAAAGCGCAAGCGGTCGGAGCGGGCGGTGATGGCGCTCAACGATCAGCTCGCCGGTCGCGCCATTGCGCTGGAGCGGGCCAACAACGAACTGGAGTCGTTCAGTTACTCCGTCTCCCACGACCTGCGCGCTCCCTTGCGCAGCTTGGAGGGATTTAGCCGCGCTCTCGTTGAAGACTACGATGATCGTCTGGACGACGCCGGGAAGGATTATCTCCGCCGCATCCGCAAAGCCAGCGAGCGGATGGGCCACCTCATCGACGACATGCTGCACCTCGCCCAAGTCTCCCGCCGCGAAGTGCACCGAAGCCCGGTAAATCTCAGCACGCTCGCTCACGCCGTGGCGGACACCCTGCGCATGGCGCAACCGGAGCGCAAAATCGAGTTCGTGATCGAGCCCGACCTGATGGCCTGCGGTGACGTCCACCTGTTGCAGATCGTGATCGAGAATCTCTTCAGCAACGCCTGTAAGTTCTCCAGTTCACGGCCCCTCGCCAAAATCGAGTTTGGGCAGACCACCCGCAACGGTCACCTGACCTATTTCGTGAGGGACAACGGCGTGGGCTTTGACATGGGTTTTGCCCACAAGCTGTTCGGAGCGTTTCAACGGCTCCATTCTGCGTCTGATTTTCCCGGCACCGGCATCGGCCTCGCCACGGTGCAGCGCGTGATCCACCGCCACGGCGGCAACGTGGCCGCCGAAAGCCAACCTGGCCAAGGTGCCACGTTCTATTTCACGCTGCCCGACCCACCGACGGGAACGTCCTGAACGCGCGATAAGCGGTCCGCGAGGCAGGGGGCTGGCCCGCCTCCGCCTCGGTCGCCTTGGCCTGCTTGGCTTAAAAGACGCCGATGGCCCGAAGGAGCGTCGCGCCGATATGTCATCTGAGGCCGCCTCTATGACGTATCGGGCCGCCGATATGACATATCGGGGCGTCCCTACGACATAGGAGGCCGCCTCTATGACATAGGAGGGCGTCCCTATGACAAAGGAGGGCACCTCTATGACGTATGAGGCCGCCTCTATGACATAGGAGGCCGCCGATATGTCATAGAGGCGCCCTCATACGTCATATCCTCCTCCTCCCACCTCATTGGTAAGTGCCTCAGGCTTATGGGATCCCGTCTCCGGAAACGGGAGACCACCCCCTACGGCGTAGGCCACCCCTCATTGAGCTAGGCACGCGGTGCGGCCGGGATTGGCCTTGCCTGTGCAACTGTTGGAGATACGCAAGTCGCTCCATGCGGATCACTTTGATTGCGATATTGGCTTTGGTTCCGGTGCTTGCACGCGGCCAGGCGGTATCGGCCTTGAACGAGAAACTCGGGTATTCCTACGGGCAGCTCGATTCCAATGCCGGGCAGACGGTGTCTGGGAGCGTGGCGTTCCCTGTCTCAGCGTCCTTCGGCGCGCAGGTGGACGGCCTCTATACCCGGGTGTCGCAGCGGGATTTCTATGGCACGGGTGCGCATTTCTTCTGGCGTGACCCGGACCGCGCATTGCTCGGCGTCGCGGTCGGCGGCGTGCATACTCAGGCGGTTGAGACCTACGAGACGGGTGTCGAGGCGGAGTATTATTGGCGCTGGCTGACCTTTGGAACCTATTCGGGCGTTTCCAAGATTCGCTATGCCGACGCCGTGCCCTTCATTTCCACGGACAAGACCATGGGTTTTGGTTCAGTCTATATCGGCTTTTATCCGTTACCCGATCTCCTCGTTCGTCCCGGCTACACGGTGAAATTGGGCAACAGCTATTCCAGTTTAGAAGTGGAGTATGAGATCCCTCGCCAAAACCTGACGCTCACCGCCGATCTGGCGAAGGGCGATCATGGTTATGACCACGCCATGTTCGGCGTGCGCTACTACTTCGGCGGTAAGAAGTCGCTTAAGGGGCGTCACCGGCAGGACGATCCGGGTAACGTCGCTGCGGGCGCACTTACCGCCATCGGCACCTACGGCGCGGAGTATAACGAGAAGGGGAGGGCGTATTACCGAGACTTGGCGGACTCATTTGGGAGCGGGATCTATCCTGTGGCTCCCGCTTCCGTTAATTCTCCGGGTTTGGAGGGAGGTTTCGGCGGGTATGATTTTTCGTCTGGATGGTATAACGTAGGGGGAGTGGCAAGAGGTGGGGGGGCTTGGCGCCCATGACCGGATCCCTCACGGGTGATGTGACCACGGTGGATACGGCGAAAACCGTCGATCTCGGTTCTGCCTTGGTCCGTCCTCGGGGTTGGGGAGTCGATGGGCCCCGAGGAGCGAGATGCGGTGGGGTGCGCTGAGAGGTATTTGTCCGTCACCGCAAAGCGGGACACCGGCGCAAGTCACTTTGATGCCTCGAATCAGGCGAACATCACTCGCGACAGTGCCACGCTGAGAAATACCCATACGACAATGCCCATCAGCTTGGCTGCCATCGCGACGCCGACTGCCCGTTGCCATGTGCAGGCGTGGGTGGTTTTCATTAGAACGAAGAGCAGCGCGCCATACGACACGGCGTCATCCAAACGAAAAAGCTGATTCGTCTGCCACAGCGCATAGGCGACTCCGCGCACCAACGCACCCGCGGTCCCTCCGGCAAGGGCGGGCAAGAACATCTGCCCCCAATCGGCGTGCACGTCGGCCCAAGAAAAGGCGAGTTTGAGGATCAGCATGCCTATGCCGATCTGGAGGAGCAGTCCGACTCCTTGCTCCACCCAGAAGTGCGAGGGAGATACCTTGAGCCCGAACTTCTCCGCCACGTGGCCATCGGCGTGGTCCTTACTCATCTGCTCCACGGCCGCTTCGATTTGCCGTTGGTTTTCTGCGTTGGCTTTTTGCCAAGCGGCTTCGGCCACAGTGCGTTCCTTCGCGGCTTTGGCTTCCTCGGCTTGCGTTTCTGCCTTCGCTTTTTCCGTCTCGGCAGCCGCGAGCTCTTCCGGTGTTGCCGGATCGTCCGCGTGGCGCACGTGACTCATTTGGGTGACCTTGCCCGCGACCAGCTCGACCCGGCCTTGATGGGGGAAGAGGAGAACCGTCGTGTCCCCTTTGTTCAGGGATGAGATGGGGTTGCCCAAGTTGGCCTTTACCTCGTCCAAGGTCATTCCCTCTCTAATTCCTGCAGAAAAGCCGACTGCCACCGCTAACATAAACCCCACGCAAGCCAGCAGATTTCTCATGGGCATTCGGGATGACGCCGAGCACCTTCTGCTGCAATCGCCAATATGAAGTGATAGCGAGTGCGAGTTGCTGCTTTCGGACTTGAGCGATCCGCGAGTCGGGCGATGGCCATAAAATAGACGCGGCGGCCCGCCGCGTTGTCCTAGCTAGAATTGGCCTTGCCTGTGCAAATGCGGGAGATACGCCCATTCCTCCAATGAGGGTCACTTTGATTGCGATATTGGTTTTGGTTCCGGTGCTTGCACGCGGCCAAGCGGTGTCGGCCTTGAACGAGAAGCTGGGGTATTCCTATGGGCAGCTTGACTCCAATACCGGGCAGACGGTGACCGGCAGCGTGGCGTTCCCTGTCTCTGCGTCCTTCGGCGCACAGGTGGACGGGCTCTATACCCGCGTGTCGCAGCGGGATTTCTATGGCACGGGAGCGCATTTCTTCTGGCGTGACCCGGACCGCGCATTGCTCGGCGTCTCGGTCGGCGGCGTGCACACTCAGGCGGTTGAGACTTACGAGACCGGTGTGGAGGCGGAGTATTACTGGCGCTGGCTGACCTTTGGGACCTATTCGGGGGTTTCCACGATCCGCTATGCCGACGCCGTGCCCTTCATTTCAACGGACAAGACCATGGGCTTTGGTTCGTTTTACGTCGGCTTTTATCCGTTACCCGACCTGCTCGTTCGCCCCGGTTACACGGTGAAACTGGGCAACAGCTACTCCAATTTGGACATCGAATATGAGATTCCTCGCCAGAATCTGACGCTCACCGCCGATCTGGCGAAGGGCGATCATGGTTATAATCACGCCATGTTCGGCGTGCGTTATTACTTTGGCGGCGAGAAGTCGCTCAAAGGGCGGCACCGGCAGGACGATCCGGGCAACGTCGCCGCGGGCGCACTCACCGCGATCGGCACCTACGGAGCTGAGTATAACGAGAAGGCCAAGGCGTATTACCGAGACTTGGCGGAGTCGTCCGGGGGTGGGAGCTATGGCAGCGTGGTGACCTTTACCGGGAGCGGGAGTGGGAGCTATGGTTCGTCGAGCACTTATAACTTTGGAGGTTATACGTGGACTATGGATTCCACCGGGATGCTGACAGTTGTGACGCCCTAACGGCGCAACGGCGAGACGGCCGACGAAGGCACAAAAAAGGTGCTGCGGGATGCGCAGCGCCTGGCCTTCGAACGAGTCTTCAAACGGGCGGGCAGGGCGGCTCTCGTTATCACGAGCCGACGATAGGCAGGTTTCTATCGCCCGCGGTCCTATGTAAGGCGGTCTAAGCCATCTTAAGGATGAGGCGACGGGGGGAGATTCGTTATGGCCGACTGGTTTGTTTGGACAACGGCGGGGGCACGGCAGTAAGGGGTGGGGCGTGTTTAAACCCCGCGGCCGGCAGTTGTTCTTGTTGATGTTTTTTTTTACCGCCTCGGCGTTCTCGGCGGTGAATTCACCGGCGGTCGAGGTGGACGCGATCCCCGTATCGGACGATTATATTCTGCGCACCTGGGGCATGGAGGAAGGGTTACCCAGTAACCGGGTGACGAGCCTCACGCAGACACCCGATGGTTATCTCTGGGTGGCAACGCTGGGCGGATTGACGCGGTTCGACGGCGTGAGGTTCACGACATTTCACGCGGAGAATACTCCGGGCTTGGAGTCGGATCGGGTGCATGCGCTGTTCACTGCTCGTGATGGTAGCCTGTGGGTGGGATTGGATCGGAGAGGTGTCGCCCGGCGGGTCGGTGATCGATTTCACGTGATCGCGCCGCTCGCGCCGCTCATGACGGGGTGGACGACTTCGTTTGCCCAAGACGCTTCCGGAGCGGTCTGGTTCGGCTACGAGGCTCCGATCAAGGTGTCACGCTGGGTGGATGGTCAGCTCACCGCCTACTCCAAACAGGATGGCCTGGCCGTCGGGACCGGGGGAGCCCATGACAACGAAGTCGCTTCAACGGCCAACGGAACGATCTGGTATGCCAACACGACCGGCTGCGGTCCGTTTGACGGGAAGCGTTTTCAATCGATCGATCCAGCGGGCGGCGGGTATGTGCATCTGGCGCGAACCGGGGGAGGAGGAATGTGGGCGGCACGTGGCACTCGGCTCGTGCGTTACCACCCTGATGGCTCGCAGGAAACCGTGGCGGATTTAGGTGCGCTTTCCGTGCATATGATGATGGAGGATTCGTCGGGGACTCTTTGGTTGGGGACGAACAATGCCGGATTGATCCGGTTCCGGAACGGGGTTTTGGCAAAAGTGCCGGTGGAGGGGGGCGCGGTGTCGTCCGTCTTTGAGGATCGTGAGGGCGACATCTGGGTGGGGACACAGTCCGCAGGGGTGAGTCGTCTGCATGCGCGTCGGTTCCACCTGCGGCAGACCAAGGATGGATTGCGCGATGACGATACCTATTCCGTATGCGCGGACAATGAGGGGAGGCTCTGGCTGGCCGGGCGCAACAACATGCTCGTGCGTGCGACCGACGCGACCAATCGCACGTTTACCGTTCCGAGCGGCTGGCCTGACTGGCCGAGGGGCATCATGACAGTCCATTCCGATCCGACCGGCGGAGTGTGGGTGGGCACCGGGAGCGGCCTCTTGCACCTGAGTGAAGGGACGTTCCGCCGTGAATCCTTGCGTGATCGCGTCACTGCGTTGCTGGTGGACCGGAATGAAAATTTATGGGCCGCGATTATCAAGGGTGCGCTCGTCCGTCACGAGGCAGGGCAGGACGTTCGGATGCCTGAGACAGGCGGGTTGACCCATGTGCTTTCCCTGGCCGAAGATCCCGCCGGTCGGATCTGGGCGGGAACGGAGGACGGTTTGGTTTTCCAGAAATCAGGAGAGCAATTTGTCCCGGTGCCATTACCCGGGGCTCAGCCCGGAGATAGTATTCGGTTCATCGTTCCAGATGGCCGGGACACGGTTTGGATCGGTGCGCTCCGAGGCGGGCTCTACCGCTGGCGGGACGGCCGGATCAGTCGATTGCCAGGCGACGCAGGCCTGCCCGTTGATGACCTGCGTTCTCTGATGATTACCGCGGAGGGGGATTTTTGGGTGGGCACGGTGAGTGGCTTGCTGCGCGTGGCACGGGACGAGATCGAACCTGTCATGGACGGACGTCAGACTTCCCTTCGCTGCATCGCCTATGGACGGGACGACGGGTTGCCTTCGACCGAGTTTTCACTGGGGTTCCGTGGGGCCACGACCCGGACGCCCGATGGTCATCTCTGGTTTGCCACCGCCCGCGGGGCGTTGGAAATCCTGCCAGAAGAAAAGCCTTCGCCCATCATCGCAGCGCTGCCGGTGTTGATTGAGGCGGTCAGGGTGAGCGGGGCGAAGATGGGTTTAAGAGGGGACGTTGGACTATCGATCCCTCCGCGTTCTGGTCCGCTGGAAGTTCGCTACACGCTGGCTCAATTAAGTGCACCGGAGCGTCTTCGGTTTCGCTATCGCTTGGCGGGCCCGGGGAGCGGCGCATGGGTCGATGCCGACCACCAAAGGACGGCGCTGTTTCCCTATCTGCCCCCGGGCGACTATCGGTTTGAGGTCGCCGCCGCCGGGGCGGACGGACTCTGGCTGCCCACGATGGCATCGCTGGCCTTTACCGTGCGCGCCGCGTGGTGGGAAACGAGTTGGTTTCGCTCGGCGGTCGGACTGCTTGGCGCGCTGGCGTTGGCCGCGCTGGTGAGACTCGGGGTGAAGCGCCGGATGCGCGCGCGCATGCGCAGGCTTGAGCAGGAGAACGCGCTCGCGCGCGAACGCACCCGCTTGGCGCGCGATCTGCACGATCAAGTAGGGGCGAGTCTCACGCAAATCGCGCTCCAAGTGCAGGCAGCAACGACTCCAGACAGTCGTGCGAGGCTGGCTGACTCCGTTCGCCAGACCGTGGATGATCTCGACGCGGTTGTTTGGGCCACGAACCCCATCAATGATACCCTCGACAGTTTGCTCCAGTATCTGGTGCGTTTCTCCTGGGACTTTCTAAAACCCGTGGACGTGAGGCTTCGCATCGACTTCCCGGTTGAGGTGCCGTCACGCGTTCTCCCGCCGGACTTCCGTCACCATGTCCTCCTCGTGGTCCGGGAAGCGCTCAACAACGCCGTCAAATATTCCGCAGCCAGCGAAATCCATTTGGGCGCATCCTTCAGCCCGGCGGCGCTCACCATCACCGTTGTCGACAATGGCCGTGGCTTCGATCCAGCAACCTGCGGGGCGGATGGAAACGGACTGAGCAACATGCGCGCACGGGCCGCAACCTTGGGTGGCGAGTGCCGGATCGACAGTCAACCGGGAGCCGGAACCCGTGTTACCTTGATCGTGCCTTGGTTTTCCACGGGCTCCGTGTTACCAAAATCCGACGCCCCCTAATGCCCCTCCGTATTTCCATCGTAGAAGACGATCCTGCAGTTCGCACAAGCTTGGCCTGCGTCATTCAAGGCAGCCCTGATTTTGAATGTTTGGGTGCCTATGGTTCCGCCGAGGAGGCCTTGTGCGAAGTTCCCCACCACCTGCCCGATGTGCTGCTGATGGACATCGGCTTGCCGGGGCGCAGCGGTATCGAATGCACCGCCGCACTCAAGGCCGCGCATCCTGGAGTGCAGGTGCTGATCCTTACCACCTACGACGAAAGCAAAAGCATCTTCGAAGCGCTGCGTGCCGGTGCGAGCGGCTATCTGCTCAAGCGTTCGCGGCCGGAGGAATTGCTGAAAGCTATCGGTGAAGTGCATGCTGGCGGTGCTCCGATGTCCCCGAGTATCGCCCGCTTGGTTGTCTCGCATTTTCACCGGCTTAACCATCCCCGTCCGGCTAGCCAGGTGGAAAATCTTACGCAGCGTGAGCTGGAGGTGCTGCAACACCTCGCCAAAGGGCTGCTCTACAAGGAAGTGGCCGAGAGCCTGGGGATTGGCATCGGAACGGTGCGCACGCATGTGGAGGCGATCTATCGCAAGCTCCACGTGCAAACCCGGACCGAGGCCGTGCTCAAGCTGCTTTCCAAGTAGGCCGGCGCTTCCCTGTCCCGCATGGTTGGGGTTCAGCATTTTAGATGATGGAGGAGCAGCCGTTACCGGCATCTTGAATGCTGGAGACCGAAGCTCACTTGATTCAGCGATGTAGCGGTGGACGCTGAGCAGGCGGGCCGTCCTTATTCCTTTTGGAGGTGGCGGCGATGGTCTCGACGCACGCCTTCGCTTCGGCAGGGGGAGCGACTTGACCAGGAGGCCGTTGGCCAACGATGCCGCCACGCTGAGAGAGGCGGCCTCTGATGTTCATCGGATGTTCAGGACTCCACCGATGAGGCATTATAAGCGGAGCAGCGGTGCCCCGTCGAAATCGACTGGATACTCAGCCCATATCCCCACCTCCATGACCCTCGCGCAAATGACTTCACTCCCCTGTGCCCCCCATCGCCGCACGCTCACACGCCGCAGATCAGCATCCGCTGCCTCGAAAAAGTCCCCGGCATCCCAGCTGCTCGCAGCCATGGCCTTGCTCGCCGTCGCCGGCACCTCTTCCGTTTACGCCGCCACCGACCTCTGGGTCGGCAACACCGACGTCAACTTCGGCACCACCTCCAACTGGACCGGTTCGGTCGCGCCGGGTGGCAATACGCCCACGTTCGGCGTCGCCGGCTCCTCCGGCACCACCCTGAACAACGACATCGTGGGTGCCAGCTTCACTGGCATCACCTTCAACAGCGGAGCCAGTGCCTTTACCATCGGCGGCAACAGCTTCACGCTGACCGGTAACATCACGAACAGCAGCTCCAGCCTGCAGACGATCAGCAACAACATAACTCTCACGGGTAATAGAACCCTGGCGGGCGGCACTGGCGGGCTGACTCTCGGCGGGACAACTACGCATACCCAGACATCGGCAAGCGCAGGTTTGGTTATCACCGGAACCGTCAACAGCTCCGGCACCTTCACTGAAGACGGTGCCGCAGTTAGCAACGCCGGCTACATCAGCATCGGTGGCAACAACACGCTCAATGTGACCGCTGGCACCTTTTCCTTCCTTGGCACCACGAATGCCACCAAACCACTTTCTGTCGTCGGCCAAAACGCGGCGGGCACCTCCAATCTCAACGTTAGCGGCGGCAATCTGGTGATTGGCGCCAACACCGGCTTCGCTCTCGCCAACGCCTCAACCGGAACGGGTGTGCTGACGATCACCTCCGGCACCGCCACGATCAATCGCGGCACCACGGCGACGACAACGAACACCGTGGACGCACGCATGATCATGATGGGTAGGGCCCCCACTAGCGACGGCGGCAATACTGGCATAATCAACCTGAATGGTGGCACCCTTGCCACGGATCGCCAGTTCGTTCGTAATGGAAGCAGCGGTGGGACCGCGGGAACCGCGAATTTCGTGTTCGGCGGCGGCACCCTGAAAGCTCTCGGAACCCAGACAGATTGGCTCCAGTCAACGACCGCAACGAGCGAGGGCCAGAACCAAGGCGCTAGCGGCGGCACCATCAACACCAACGCGCTGGCGCTCACCTCGGTGACGACCACGGCCGTCTCCACCATCGACGCCAACAGCTTCTCCGTCGCCATCAACAGCGCCATCAGCGGCGCGGGTGGCTTTAACATCAACAGCAACACAGGCACCGGCACGGTGACCTTCGGTGGCGCGAATACCTACAACGGCGGCACCACGGTGACCTCGGGCACCTTGGCGACCAGTTCCACTGGCGGCACGTTTGGTGCGGGCAATGTCTCCGTGGTCTCGGGCGCTGCGCTCACGTTTGGCAACAATGCCTCCATAGGGGACCTCTCGACCCTTACCTTCTCCAAGAGCTCGACCGCTAGCAGCATCAACCTTAACTTCAGTGGAGCTGAAGCGGTTGGCTTCCTTTTTGATTCCGTCTCTTCAACCTATCTCGCCGACGGCACCTATACTGCCGGCGACTTGAACACGCTACTTGCCTCAATGGGTGGTAACGCCGTGTTTACCGGCACCGGTTCTCTGATCGTCTCCGCCATCCCCGAGCCCTCCACCTACGCCGCCCTCGCCGGTGTGTTGGCACTCGGCGCGGTGATCATCCGCCGCCGCAATCGCCAAGCCTGAGCGATCGCGTTCCCTAGCTAAACCATCGTGCTACCAGGGGAGGGGGGCTTACGCCATTCCCTCCCCTTTTTTTGGCAAAGTATCCTTCTGGCGCCCCGTGCCGCACTGCCTTCGGCGCACGCGATTTTTAATGATCGGCCTAATGCTTGCCCCGCCTACCCGCTGATTACCCCCTATGAGCGATAAGTATTCCAATGGTCTGCAATGGGAGAATCTGACCATTAAGTTGATCGATCTCTTCGGCACGCTGAGCGAAGTGACCGACGCGGTCCCCTGCACATGGCGGCCGACGCTGCCGAGCACAGGAGCAGACCTCGTGGCTGCCGATGCGTGGCGGAGGATTGAAGCCGGCTATCGTGAAAGCGTCCATGAGGCGACGCGCGCGTTGATAGGGACTGCGCGAGTGCCGGACCCGACGCCGGAGGTCATGTATTTTCTTGGTCTGCGCCTCCGCGCCGCACTCAACCACGTCGAGGCGATGTTCGCCATCAAAGAGGAGAAGCCGGTGAGTCTGTGGGCATTCCCGGCGCTCCCGCCTGACGAAGTCATCGAGTGGTTGCTGACCGACTGGGCCGACGATCACGCCATCATGACTGCTTTTCCCCCGACGGACGCTTCCTGTGCCCAAAGCGTCCCCGCTCCCTCGTTTCTCACCCCCTCCTTTTAAGGGAAAGCGTCACCATGCTTGCTCGTCTCACGCCCATCGGCCGCCTGGGTGGCCGTCGACCTTTGCAAACGGATCAACGCGGCTTCGCGCTGTTGATCACGATCACGCTGCTCGCCTTCTTGGTGTTGCTGCTCGTAAGCCTCGCCAGCCTGACCCGGGTGGAAACCCAGGTCGCGAGCAACAGCCAGCAAGTGGCTCAGGCCCGCCAAAACGCACTGACGGCGCTGAACATCGCCATCGGCCAGTTGCAGAAGGCAGCCGGGCCGGATCAACGCGTCACAGCGACGGCTGATATCGCAGGCAAAGCCGCCGGAGCCCGTCTGACGTCCACCAGTGACACACCCACCAATGACCAGAGCGTCAACGGCATCTCCAACGGTCTGGTCAAGGTCCAACCCGGCACCCGTTACTGGACAGGGGTATGGGGTAATTCCAACTTGACCGCGCCGACTCTCAACAGCGGTAACATCTACGAGACCCCCCCGAGCCCGGTTCTCCTCAACTGGATGGTGAGCGGCAATGAAACGACCACCTTCAATGCCTCGACCGCTGCGGGCACGTTCGGCCAAATCACCGCCTCCAACGGAGGCCCGGGCACCACGGCACCCTTGTTTAATCCGGGAATCGCCCCAGTCCTTCCTTCGGACGCCACCAAGACGGGCAGCATCAAAGACAGAAAGGGCAACCCCCATGACACCGTCTTGCTTGTAGGTGCGGCTTCGGCAGGCGACAACACCACTGATCGCACGCTGCCGGATGGGAGCACGGAAAAATATTACGACCGGTATGTCGCCGCTCCCTTGGTGGACATCAAAGCTGACAACACCATCATCCCCGGGCTGGGAAATTCCGGCGGCCAAACCATCATCGGACGCTACGCTTACTGGATCGGCGACGAAGGGGTGAAGGCGAAATACAATCTCGTGGATACCTACGCGAGCTACACCTCGCCGACGGATAACACCACCGTGGATTTCAAGACCCGAGAGGGTAATACATTATCCACCACCAACGGTGCGCTGGCGCGCTACCGGCTCATGGCCCCCCAGCGCAACGGCATCGAAGGGCTCGTAGACCTGAACTATCAGGCCAACGATACCAAAGTCGGCCGGGTGATGAATCTTGAGCAGATGCGTTTCGCCGGCTCGGCCACGGTAAACGCCCCAGCCCAACAGCAGCGCAGCCACGACCTCACCACAACTTCGATGGGAGTGTTAGCCAATACGATGGAAGGCGGCCTGCGCAAAGATCTCACGGCCTACCTGACGACGGGGGATCTGGGCGCAGCCAACAACATCATTCCCACCATTTACAGTCCCACCAAAGGGCCCACTTGGGGGCTGTTGAAGTCCTACACTGATCTCGCGACTGTGGCGGATGTCTCCATCCGCCCCGCGAGCACGACGCAGATGGGTATTTTCCCGATCGTGTCGGACGTGCGCCTGCTCTTCGGGCTGAAGCCGAAGAACACAATCACGTCGGATGCGGATTATACAACCAGCGAGGCTCAGGCGCTTTTTTGTCCGCTGATCGTTCTGACCAACCCCTATAATGTCCCGCTCCGTTTGACTGGCGGGTCGGCCGGCGCTCTGAACATGGAGTTCAAGGTTACGGTGACCCCGAACATCAGCACCGCCCAATTTAGAGGTGAACCCTACTTTACCAATATCAAAAGCACCCCCCGCAGTCCTGATCTGGAGTATCGTGTTCTGTCACGCGTGGACAGCAACGGAGCCCCACTTCGCGGCCCAAAAACGCTGCTAAATGGTGTTAAGTTTCAATTTCCCAACAACATCATCCTTCAGCCCGGAAAATCCGAGGTTTTTTCGATCACAAGCAATCAGGTGGATGTCGGCGACACCGCCACACTGACGGCGGGCCCGCCAAGCGGTAACACATTCCATTATTACGGCAAGACCGTGACGGGCTCCAATATGAAGAGCTCTACATATAAAACGGAAGACGGGGCCAATTCGGCCCCCATCGATATTGTGTTCAGCAATGCGTCAGGCGATGTGAAGTATCTTAAGGCAATCGACATCAAAAAGAACGCGCCCGGGAACAGTAATATCGATCGAAAACCACAAGCCTTCGTCATCGGCATGTTCAAGGCCAACGTAAATTATCCCGGGGACGATGCTCCGCCTTCTGCTACCGACCCGAATCGCAACCGCACGTTGCGCCCCTTCGCTGATTTTAACCTGAGGGCGGTAAATAACCGCCGGATTCTTTACATGTTCTCTCTCCCGCCGCTTTATAATCAATGGCTTTCAGTTGTAGGCACGGCGGCGCAAGATGTCCCCACCGCTTTCACGCAATATCTTGGGACGGGAGCATTTTGGGGACGCGATACGAAGAGCGCATTGCACGAGGCCCGTTTATTTGACCTGCCGACTCCCCCGGCCTCAGGCACCGAGATGTCGCTGCTTTCGCTCGCCCAGTTGCAGCATGCCGACCTGACAGCGGATGACGACGACGTCGGGGTGGGCCATCAGCCGGGTTATGCGGTGGGAAATTCATCCTGCCCCCCCTATCTGGCGCGCGATCAAACCAAGCAACAACGCCCCGACTGGTATTCACTCCAGACCAACGGCAACACCGAGGTGCAGCGTAACTATTACGACATCAGCTATCGCTTAAACTGTGCGTTGTGGGATAAATATTTCTTCTCCGCGATCCCTCAAGCCGCGACGAGCTACGAATCGGTGAACCCCCGCTATCGTTTTTTGCCCGACACGACTCTCGCAGCAGCCAGCTCCACGGACAAAGCCACGGCCCTGCATAAGCCGACGCTCACCGCCCGCTATATGATGGTGGAAGGAGCCTTTAATATAAACTCCACCTCCATTGAGGGATGGAAGGCCGTGCTGGGCGGCTCCAGGGGCCTTAAAATGCCCGGAGACAGCCAAGCCGATGCCGCGTTCCCCCGCAGCGTGCGGCAACCGGGCGAGGCCAAGGTGCCAAAGGCCTCGGGAGACGAGGACGATACCTATACTGGCTTTCGCCGGCTCAATGACGCCCAACTCACCGCCTTGGCGACCGAGATCGTGAAACAAGTGCGCCTCCGCGGGCCCTTCGTTTCTCTGGCGCAGTTCGTCAATCGGACGCTAACCACCACTTCCGCGTCACTTGCACTCCAAGGACCGCTCCAAACCGCGATCGATTCCGCCGCCGGTGGAATTAATATTTTTACGAAGGCGGATGCCTCAATCGATATCAAACCTTTACTCAGGGAAGACGGTGGAGCTCTGGCACCCGTCATCACTGGCACCTTCGCCATCTTCCCGAATGCTACGCCGCCGGCTGTGAGCGAGCAGGGCTATCGCTCGACCGCGGCTCCCGGCTGGCTGACCCAAGCCGACCTCTTGCAGGTTATCGGGCCGGCGCTGTCCACCCGCTCCGATACCTTTGTGATCCGCACCTATGGCGACGTAAAAAACCCGCTTGATGCGAGTGCGCCCCCGATCTCCCAAGCTTGGTGCGAAGCGGTGGTGCAACGCCTCCCTGACTATGTGGATACCAGCGACAAGGCCGAGGTCGATCCCGTCAACCTTCCGGCCGCAAGCATCAACCGCACCTACGGTCGGAGGTTCAAAGTCGTATCCTTCCGCTGGCTCACCTCCAACGATATCTGATCATGCCGACACGTCTTCTTCTCCTTTGTTTGTCTCTGGTGGCAACGCTTCGTGCGGTTGAAGAGCCTCCAAAACCGCCCGTCAGCCTGACTTTTTCGGTCGTGAGCTGGGGCAATGCTATTTCCGATCTTTATTACAAATCGGGCGGCACACACAAAAAGATCGTCGCACCGGCCTTCGAGCCTTCCGCGTCCATGCAATACACGGGCCCGGCCGAGTTGGTGTTTTACTCCCGTCAGGCCCCGACCTCGGATTCGAATGGCTCCGAGTTCCCGGCTGCGGTCAGCACGAATCCAAAGCCGGAAAAAAACCGGGAAATCGAAGCCTGCCGCGTGCTTTTGCCCGCCGATGAAACCCGCGCGACCATCCTGCTGGCACCTATTGATCCCGGCCATTATCAAGGTTTCGTAATCCCGGGCGACCCGACCAAGTTTCCCTTCGGGCAAGCCAAGCTAGTCAACATCTACAACCAGCCGCTCGCGATTAAGGTCAACCGTAGCGGAGCTGTCCTGCTCAAACCCAACGAAAGCAAAGTCGTCGCCCCGAATACCGATTCGTCTCTCCTCATCGAAGTCGCCGCCTACAAAGGTGATAAATGGAAGCGGTTGCTCGACAATATTTTCACCCTTCACGAAGACGAACAGGCCATGGTCATCCTCTCGAGCGGCGACTATAAGTTCTTCCGCAACGACATGGGCGAGGTGGCCGGTGAAGTCCAGGTCACCGTGCTTCGTCAGAGGAAGGAGAAACCTGCGTCCGATAAACAGGGAACTGCTGATCCTTCGGCTATCCGTTGATTATATGAGTTCGCTTCTTCCCCCCCCTTTTCTGTGACCTTTGGTGCCGCCACCCAACCACCCTCACGGAGTTGTTGGTTAAATTCGAAATAATCCGGATGCCCCGCGACGAATCGCCGCTTCAGATCGCGAGTCCGGCAACGCCACGCCTCCTCTTGGCATCCGAGGCGCTGCCGCTCGGCAACGGGTCGCTCGGCGGCATGCTCTTCGGTCTCACCAGCACCGAGCGCATTCAAGTTAATGCCAACACCCGTTGGACCGGTAATGAGCAGGCCATCGGCGCGTATCAGGACCTGTCGATTTTCGAGCGTCGCTGAAACGAATTCTATTTTCACCGCATCCATTAAACCACTGTCCATGATCCGATATTCAATTCCCCGGCTACTCCGTCTGGCCCCGGTTGGCGCTGCGTTTCTCGCGTGCATCGCGTCCGCCGCCCCCGCGCCTGACAAGCCGCCGCAACCACTCGTGCGCGTGCCGAAGACGGACCAGGGCGTCACCCAGCTCTCCGACGAGCAGATGAAATGGTTCCTCGATGCGAAGTTCGGGATGTTCATCCACTGGGGGCTCTATTCAGGTCCGGGCAAAGGCGAGTGGATGATGCACAATCAAGGCATCTCCCCTGAGAAATACCGCAAATACGCGTCCCCCGAGAGCGGTAACGACTACTTCGATGCGAAGGACTTTCATCCCGAGCAATGGGCCGCGCTCGCCCGCGAAGCCGGCATGAAGTGGATGTGCCTCACCACGCGTCATCACGACGGTTTTTCCCTCTTCGACAGCCCGCACCCGAACGCCTTCACCAGCCAGCAGACCCTCGGCCGCGACCTCGTTGGGGAATACGTGAAGGCCTGCCGCGATGCGGGGCTGAAGGTCGGCCTCTACTACTCGCCGCTCAGTTGGCGCTACCCTGGCTATTACGACGTCACCGGCCAGGACATGCAGCCAAACAAATTCGGCTACACGCAGGACCCGTCGAACAAGGAGAACGCCCGACTGATGAAGGAGGAGAACTACGTGAACGTGAAAAAGCTCCTCACCGGGTATGGAAAAATTGACCAGATCTTCTGGGACGGAGGCTGGCTGGCGCAGAAAGGCACCGACGCTGCGGGGGCCTTTTTCCACGAGCCCGGCAAATACCTCGATCCGCGGAACGAGTGGCCCATCCCGGCCAAATACCAGGACCTCGAACCGGGCACCAACAAGCCTCTCGGCATCATGGGCATGGTCCGCAAATACCAACCCGACGCCATCACGAACCTCCGCTATGGCTGGATCGGCGACATCACCGAGGAAGAGGGGCACCGCGAGACGACGGGGCCTATTCGTGATTCCGCCTATCAAGAGAAGTGCATGACCCTCCAACGCGGTTCGTGGGGCTACGACAGAAATGCTCAAAACGAGGGCAAGACCGTGAGTGCCGACGAACTCGTCGTCTTCCTCGCCAACTGTGCCGTGCGCAATATGGCCTTCCTGCTCAACGTCTCGCCCGATCGTCACGGCGTCATCCCCAAGTTTCAGCAGCAGCGGCTCCTCCAGATGGGCGCTTGGCTCAAGAAGACCGGCGACGCGTTCTACGGCACGCGCGGCGGTCCTTGGCAGCCGACCGATGGCCAATACGGATACACCTACAAGGACTCCACGATCTTCGCCCACCTCCTCAAGGGCTACGCCGGTGACAGTTTTCTGATCCCGCCCATGGGCCGGCTCAAGGTCGTGGAGGTCCACGACGTTTACACCGGAAAACCGCTGGCTTACACGGTGCGCGACGGCGGCATCACCGTGACCGGTATCGACCGCGAATCCTCGCCCGCCGACACGGTCATCGCGGTCGTTTACGACCAGCCCGTCAGCAACGTCTGGAAAAACTGATTCCGCCTGAACGGACAGCCGGCCACCCCCGACAAGTTCCGCTTCGTCAACTTGCCGCCCCAAGGAATCTACATCCTGGCAACCCCCTAGAGCCTTTCCGTCCGACCTGCTTTCCCCCCCGAAAAAAACATGAAACCAATAAGCTCGGTTCTTACCCTCGGAGCGTCCCTGCTCCTGTTAGCCTTCGGACAACCCCTAGCCCTCGCCTACGTCCACCCCGGTGCCCCGCTTAGCCTCGTAGATCTTCAGACTCTAAAGGCAAAAGTCGACGCCAACCAGGAGCCATGGAAATCCGGCTACGCGGCGCTGACAGCCGACGGGCACTCCCTTCTCACCTACAACATGCGGGGGCCTTTCGCGGAGGTCGGCCGCGCCCCCGATGTAAACCGCAACGAATGGGATAATGACATGATCGCGATCTGGAATCTTTCGCTGATGTGGAATTTCACCGGCGACACCGCCTACGCGCAGAAGGCGCACGACATCCTGCTCGCGTGGGCGAACACGCAGACCTCGTTTACCGGCGGCGAACGTATGCTCGAACTGGGCGACTACGCCTACAAGTTCGTGGGTGGCGCGGACATCCTGCGCGGCACCTGGCCAGGCTGGACGGCGGCCGACACGACCGCAGTGAAGGCTTATTTCGGCAATGTCCTTATGCCCGCAACCAATCCGTATGGCGAAAGCATGTTTGGAGCCGCCAACAAAGGAGCGCTGTCCCTCTGCGCCAAGGGCCTGATGGCGATCTTCAATGACGATACCACCACGCTCGATACGGTCGTGTATCAGATTCGCACACTCGCGCACATCGGCCTGCGCAGTTCCAACGACATCGGCCAGATCGGCGACTCCGGTCGCGATCAGGGCCACGCCTATGGGCAGCTTTTGTCGCTGACCATGCTCGCCGAAGCGCTCTGGAAGCAGGGCATCGACGTCTATTCCGACTCCAACAACCGCCTGCTGGCCGCCGGTGAATATTTCGCCCGGGTGAACAACCTCACCCCCACGACGTTTCTTCCCTTCGGATCCACCGATAACTATTACCCCACCCCCTGGTATACTGACCAAATTGCGGCCGGAAACCTGGCGCTCAGTATCCTTCAGGGCGCCTATGTCGTCCGCAAAGGCCTCCCGGCTCCCTGTATCGCTCAGAGACTCCAGGATTGTCCAGTGGATGGAGCCAGCTTCGTATTCCTCAAGGATGCCGACACCTCCTCGGCCACGCCGGCGGCAGCGCTGGCGATTCCCGACACCACCTCGATCACCTCGGGATTCTCGGAGGCTGAAATCGGGGGCGCTTCCCCCACCGGCAATTCTTCCTACTCCGGCGGCACCTGGACGGTGCAGGGTGGCGGCAGTAACATGTGGGGCGCGACCAACGACAGTTGCCACTTCACCTATAAAGCGGTCACCGGCGACTGCGCCATCATCGCGAAAGTCCAGTCGGTCCAGAACACCAACGCGGGCGCCAACGCCGGCGTGATGATCCGCACGAGCCTCAGCCAGGGCGCTCCCCGCGCCTGGATAGCCGTCATTCCCAATAATTTTTTCCAGCAGAACATCGAGGGGCTCGCCGTGTATGGCGGCATCGGCTACAGCAATAAAGGCTACAGCATCCCCAGCGCCTCGTATTGGGTGAAGCTCGAGCGCATCGGCAACATCGTCACCGGCTATGTTTCCCCCGACGGCACCAACTGGGCGGCCACCGATGTCGGCCGCCTCGATAATCCTCCGGCCACGTGGTATGTCGGCCTGGTCGTCTGCTCGGACGCCAACGGGACGCTGAACACGTCCACCTTCAGCAACGTCCAGATCACCGGCGGCAACGGTGGCGCGCCAGTCGTCACTCCCGCCGCGCCCGCCGCCTGCCTGGCTGCGTCCGGCGAGAATGCCGTCTCGCTGCGCTGGCAGCCGTCCTTCGGGGCCACCAGCTACACGATCAAGCGCGCCACCTCCAGCGGCGGCACCTATTCGACCGTCGCCTCGGGCATCACCGCCAGCAACTACACGGACGCGACCGGGACTAATGGGACGACCTATTACTACGTCGTCACGGCGACCAACTCCGCCGGCACGAGCACCAATTCGCCCGAGGACAGCGCGACGCCGATCAGCCCGATGGTCAACATCGCCTTCGGCGGCACCGCCACCGCCAGCTCCGAGACCGTGGTAAATGGCAAAGGCGCGGCGGCTCAGGCCTTCGACGCGAGCTCGATGACGCAGTGGGTCAGCGCGGCCACCACGGGTTGGCTCCGATACGACTTCGGCTCCGGCAACGCGCAGACGATCAAGCGCTACACCCTCACCAGCTCCTACGACTTGGCCACCCGCGATCCGAAGGACTGGCAGTTCCAAGGCTCCAACGACGGCTCGACCTGGACCACGCTCGACACGCAGAGCAACCAGGCGTTCGCCGCCCGTTTCCAGACGAACATCTACTCCATCGCCAGCCCGGCCTCGTATCGCTATTACCAGCTGAACGTCACCGCAAACAACGGCAGCACCCTCTTCGTGGAGCCCGCCGAACTCGGCCTCTGGTCCGACACCGGTCGCACGGTTCGCGACGGCACCTATCGCGTCCTCAATAAGAATAGCAGGAAGGCCCTCGACGTTTACAACAGCGGCACCGCCGATAACACGAATGTCGATCAGTGGAGCTGGAACGGCGGCAACAATCAGAAGTGGACGCTGACCTATGTGGGCAACGGCCAATATAATGCCATGGGTGTTGGCAGCGGCAAGTTGCTCGAAGTATTGGCTTCCTCCACCGCCAATGGTGCGAACATCGAAATCTGGAGCGCGACCAATACCAATCGCCAGAAGTGGACGCTCACTCCTGTTGGCAACGGAAACTACAAGTTCCTGAACGGGGTTAGCGGCAAGGCGGCCGAGGTGAGCGGCAGCAGCACCGCCGACGGGGCCAACGTCCAACAATGGACCTACGGCGGCGGCGATAACCAGCAGTGGCAGATCTCCATTGCTCCGTAACCAACTAACCTCGCTTCCCGCCGCCCCGCGCTCCGATCAAAGGAGCGCGGGGCGGCTCTCTCTTTTTTCAAACATGCGTCCCGCCCACCACGTCGCCCTCGGAGTCATTCTCGCCTGCGTGCTGGGCCTCGTTGCGCACCGCGTCGCCGCGCCTCTATCTGCGCGCCTCCGTCCTGCGCGGAGATTTCGAAGCCCGGCCCTTGGCGGAAATCCAGGGCATCCAAGGCTCAGGTTTAAACACTGTAACTGAGTCCAACCGCACAACCCACCACCACCGCACAATAATCACCTCCGCTAGTCCGCGGCTTCACGCATCACCGTCGCATTCCGTAGGGTCGCCCCTTGCGGGCGGACCCCGTTTCACCGGACGCACGCCCAAACCGGTCCCAAACCGGTCCGCCCACAAGGGGCGACCCTACGGCGGAACCCTCGGTGATCCCTGACGCCGCTCTGACCTCTCACTTACATGCTACTCAAGATCGAAACTGAAAATCCCTGGCTGCGCCTCTTGCGCCGCCGATGCCCCGCTCGGTTTCTTTGCTCCGTAATTGGCGGGCTGCTCTTGTCGGATGCGGCGCTGGCGCACCCGCTCACCTTCAACTCCACGATCACCTATTCCGCCGGTCAGCCCTCCGGCGCGGCCGATAGTGTCGCCCAGTGGAGCGGAGCCGCCTTCGACGCCGCCAACATCGGCGGCTCGGGCGTGAACGCCGACGGCGGCGCGAACAACGGCACGGCCAACGACGCGAGCACGCGCGTGACCACCCAGACGATCCAGGGGCAGACTTTCACGACCGGGAGCAACGCCAACGGCTACGACGTGAGCGGCATCACCGTGCGCGTCGCGGGCTACACGAACAATACGGCGACCGGCGCCAACCTGACTTCGTGGAACCTCGCCGCGAGCAATGGGCCGATCCAGGTGACCGTCGGCAAGATGAACGGCACGACGCAGTCGCTCCTATCGATCCAGAATTTCATAGCGGGAGGAGAGGGCACTCCCGGCGTCGGCAGCAGCGCGAACGGGCCGGGCACCTACCTCACCTTCAATCTGCCATTTCCGGTTCACCTCGACCCGAATACGACCTACGGCTTCGACCTCTTCGCCCGCATCATTGGCAGCGGGTCCGGCAACTCCTTCGAGTTGCTCGGCACGAGCGGCGACCCTTACGCCGGCGGCACGGCCTACACGCGCAGCGGGACGACGATCACGCCGCTCTCCGGAGACCGCGTGTTCCAGGTGAACATGACGGCATCGGCGGCGCCCTACGCGCCGTTTACGCACCCGGGTGCCTTGCACACGCAGTCCGACTTCGACCGCATGAAGGCCAAGATCGCCGCGGGCGCCGCGCCGTGGAAAACCAGCTATGACCAGCTTGCGACCGACCGCTACATGCTGGGCTGGGGGCCCACGGCGGTCGAGTATATCAACCGCGGCGGCTCGGGGAGCGACAACTACACCCGCACCCAGTGTGACGCGCAGGCGCTCTACCAGTTCTCCCTCCGCTGGAAAATCACCGGCGACGCCACCTACGCAGATCGCGCCGTGGTGATCGCCAACGCCTGGTCGAGCAAGCTTCTCGGCATCACGGGCGACAGCAACGGATCGCTTGCCTCCGGCATCTGCGGTTATCTCTTCGCCACGGGCGGCGAAATCCTGAGCACCTACCCCGGCTGGCCTACTGCGGAAAAACAGGCTTACAAGGACATGATGGTGCGGGTGTTTTACCCCCAGAACCTCGACTTTCTTTGGCGCCATCACGGCACTCCCAACAGTGGCGGCAACACCAACTACCGGCTCAACTGGGACGCGGACAACATGGCCTCAATGGCCGCCATCGGCATTCTTTGCGACAACCGCGCCGTTTACCAGCAGGCGGTGGACTACTTCAAATTCGGCGCGGGCAACGGACGGGTGGACCGCGCGGCTTGGTATATCCACCCCGACGGCACGGCGCAGACCGAGGAGAGCGGGCGCGACCAGGCGCACAATGAGGGCGGCTGGTATGCGATGGGGCTGCTTTGCCAGATGGCCTGGAACCAGGGCGACGACCTCTTCGGCTACGACAACAACCGGGTGCTGCGCGCCTACGAATACAGCGCGAAATACAACTCCGGCAACGACGACGTGTCCTGGGCTTACCACCGCAACACCACGCTTACCTACACTGAGACTCTCTCGAGCGGCGCTCGAGACCCGGGCAACTACCCCGCCTGGGAGCTGATCTACAACCACTATGCGAACGTCAAAGGCATCGCCGCGCCGTGGAGCAAGATCGCGATGAACCAGGTCCGACCCGAGTGGTTCCCCGTGCCCGCCAGCACTTCCTCCGCGCAGGATACCCTCGGCCTCGGCAGTCTTACCTACGCCCGGGACGACACGACCCCCAGCGCCGCGCCCAGCGGCCTGCTCGCGCAATGGAGCAAGAACCAGCTCATCCTGAATTGGTGGGGCAGCGCCAGGGCGACCAGCTACCAGATCCAGCGAACCGCCAGCGGCGCCAGCGCCGCCGGCCCTTACACGACGCTCGGCACGGCCGTCGAACCCAACCTCAATTTCACCGACACCACCGTCGCCCAAGGCGGCAGCTACTACTACAAAGTCGTCGCCCTCACTCCGACGGGCAACCTCGAGAGCACCCCGTTGCTCGCGAACCAGGCGCTCGCCGCCAGCTACGCCTTCGAAGGGAACACGAACGACGGCACCGGCACCCGCAACGCGACCGCCAAGGGTGCCACCGCCCCCGGCTACGCCGCCGGCTTCGGCGGCGGACAGGCGATCTCCCTCAACGGCGTCGATCAATACGTCCAGCTCCCGGTCAACTCCGGTCTCACGCGCGACGTCACCCTCGCCGCCTGGGTCTATTGGAACGGCGGCAACGCCTACCAGCGCGTCTTCGATTTCGGCAGCGAAATCGAGAAATCCATGTTGCTCACGGTCAAGGACGGTAACGGCAAAATCGGGTTCACCATGACAACCTCCCGCGGTTACGAAGGCACGATCACCCTCGCCGGTCCCGTGATGCCGACCGCCACTTGGACGCACCTCGCCGTCACCTTCAACGGCGAAACCGCCACCCTCTACGTCAACGGCCTGCCCGTCGCGTCCGGCTCCTCGCCCCGGATCTCCCCGATGTTCAGCCAGCCCTTCTGTTACCTCGGCCGCAGCATGTGGAACAACGACCCCTATCTTAACGGCCGCATCGATAACTTTGGCATCTACAATTACGCGCTGACCGGTTCCGAGGTCTATGCCCTCTGGGGTCAGAGCGCGAACCACGCGCCCAAATTCACCAGTAATCCGACGATCCGCGCCAACGCCACGCAGGGCGCGGCTTACACGACCCAAACCATTTACAACAGCGCCACGGATGCCGACGGAGGAATGCTGATCTACGAGAAAGTCTCCGGCCCGTCCTGGTTGAGCGTGGCAGCGAACGGCGCGCTTTCCGGCACTCCCGCGAACAGCGACAACGGTAAGAACCTGTTCATCGTGCGCGTGACCGACCCAGCCGGAGCCTCCGACGACGCGATGATGTTCGTCACCGTTAACAACACCAACGAGGCGCCCACCTGGCTCTCCGGCACGGTCACCAAACCCGGAGTCACCCGCGGCCAGGCCTACGCCGCTTCGCTCGCGGCGAACGCGACGGACCCGGATCTTCCCTACGGCGACAGCCTTTCATTCAGCAAGGTCGGCGGTCCTGCCTGGCTCACGATCGGGAGCAACGGCGCTCTCACCGGCACGCCCGGTGCGGGCGACGTCGGCCTCAATAGTTTCACTATCCGCGTCACCGATGGCGGCGGACTTTACACGGACGCGGCCCTGGAGATCAGCGTGTTTCCGTTCACCCAACGCTCAGGCTATCTGTTCGATGGCAACGCCACGGACAGCGTCGGCAACTTCCACGGCACGATCACCGGCACGCCCACCTATTCGTCCGGACGGACCGGGCAGGCGCTCTCGCTCGATGGTGCGACCAATTACGTCACCCTGCCCGCCGGCGCGGCGAGCTACCACGAGATCTCGATTTCGACGTGGGTCTATTGGAACGGCGGTGCAAATTTCCAACGCATCTTCGACTTCGGCAACAGCACCTCCAGCTACCTGATACTCACGCCCAACTCGGGCAGCGGTATGCGCTTTGAAATCGCCAACGCCGGCAGTTATCAGCGGCTCGACTATGCCACCGCGCTGCCCATCGGCCGCTGGGTCTACGTCACCGTCACGCTCAGCGGTAACACCGCCACGCTCTACATCAACGGCACGGCCGTCGCGACCAACAACGCGATCACACTCGCACCCGATGCGTTCAACCCCACCGTCAATTATATCGGCAAGTCCCAGTGGCCCGCCGATCCGCTCTTCAACGGGCGGATCGATGACTTCCGCATCTACAACTACGCGCTGAGTGCGGCGGAGGTCGGCGGCATCGTCGCCAGCATCCCGCCCCCCACGCCCGGCAGCGTGACCGCGAGCGGCGGCAACGGCAGCTCGCAGGTTTCCCTGAGCTGGGGTGTCGCGAGCGGTGCGACGAGTTACCGCGTCGCACGATCCACCGTCTCTGGCGGGCCCTACACCCCGATCTACACCGGCACCGCCACCAGCTATGTGGATGCCAGCGTCAACGCCGAGGTAACCTACTATTACATCATCGTGGCGGTGAACGCCGCTGGCGAAAGCGTCGGCACCACCGAGTTGTCCGGAATGACCAACATCGCGATGCCCAAGGTTCACCTGCGCTTCGATGAGATCACCGGATCCACCGCCGCCGACGCGAGCGGCAACGGCAGGAATGGCACGCTCGTGGGCGGCTCCACTTGGACGACCGGCAAGATCAACAACGCGGTCAGCCTGAGCGGCACTACCAATTACGCGACCCTGCCCACCGGCGTGGTCGCAGGACTGAATAACTTCACCATTTCGGCCTGGGTGAAGTTGAACAGCACGTCGAACAACACGAGAATCTTTGATTTCGGAACGAGCACCTCGAATTACTTGGAGCTGTGCCCGAAGAACGGAAACAACGGCTTTCTGCGGTTTGAGGCAGTCAAGGGGGGAGTCGTCCAGCAGATCAATACAACCTACACGTTCCCAACCGGGACGTGGACGCACGTGGCCGTGACCCTGTCGGGTTCCACCGGCACGCTTTATGTCAACGGAACAGCGGTCGGATCCAATGCGGCGATGACGCTCACTCCGTCGAGTTTGGGTAGCACCACCCAAAATTTTATCGGAAAGTCGCAATGGAGCAACGATCCGT
>CBRAFO010000010.1:0-60646 GCA_967755175.1 uncultured Opitutaceae bacterium
TTATCAGTCAGCGCCTTGCGGCGGATCTCAATTCTGACTTCCCGGCGGGGACCCTGGTCGAGCGAGGGACCATTCAAACGCACCTCGATCCGATTCTCCGCCGTTTTGGCAATGGTCCATCGTCGTGTGGCAGAGAGTGGGATTGGCTCGGTCATGGTCACCCCGGAATACCGTGCCTCCCTGATGCCATCTGGATTGAAGCGGCATAATGCCAGCCGGACAAACGCATCGGAGGTGCGTGGAATCATGGTAACATCCGCGTACCAAAGATTCCGGCGAGGTTCGAAATCCACCTCGTGCAAGGCCAGTCCCGCGGGCGCCAGATCGAGCGGCCCCAAGGTTTCAGCGAACCGCTGATAACCAGCCTTGGTCTCGAAGTCCTCCAGCGAGAGCGCCGGCATGTTAGCCTTGGGCCAGATCGGATCAAAGCCCCACGTTGAAACCTCAAGGTTTTTGTCCGGGTCACTCGGATCACCAATCGGGAAAGCCGCCGGAGTTCCTTCCCGCACCACAATCCCCAATTGTTCCACTCCGGTCTGAAGCCAAGGACGTCGAAGATAGAGGCGAAACACCGTATCCCGGACAACCTCGACGCTTCCCGAAGCCATGACACTTTGCTGCCAGGCAAACGAGGGCATGACGTGATCAAACCGCGGCGCCGAGAGCGGAAGCGCGTTGCGTAGTTCGATCCCCAGCGGATTTGACAAGCGACTGCGCGGTCGCAGTCGCAGCCCCACGGATCCATTGGCTGCCTCCGCACTGTTCAAGTCTGCCTTTGGATTCAGCGCCTTGATTACGCCGTTGAGCGTTTCGCGATACCGGCTGCTGGCTGAAAACTCTAGGACCGCGCGTCGCGCGCGGGGGTCGGGCAGGCCGAGTTGCGTCGTGATGCGGACATACCTTGTTCCATCAGTCACCCGCGAAACCTGCTTCAGTTGCGGTGCAGGGGAGTGATGCGTGTAGATTCCGATAAGAGTCTGGTCTGAATAAAGTTCTCCGCCTTGGAGAACGTCAATGTGATCGACCACTCCGTCTTTGAGCACCGCGGTCAGCTGCGCGTCGCGTCCTTGGCCAAGCGGATCGTGGGCGATGACAAAGGGAGGAGAACTGTAACCCGATCCTTTCTCCATGAGAATGACCTTCGAGATTGGTCCGTCCTTTGCTCCGTCCTTGAACTGAACTTTCGCAGTCGCAAACCGCGCAAGGGGCGCGCGCCGGCGGCAGACAACTTCGGTCGCTTGTCGACCCGGCTCCGTTTGAATTCCGTGGCCTGGATCGATAATCGTCATTCCGCCGTCCTTCGCCAGTTGGCCACGTACGATGGTCGCTCGAAAGACCGGTCCCCGCGACGCCGATTCACGAATGCCAAGGCAGATATCGGCCGTCAGCCCGGCGCCGGGATTCAATACCGTCACTCGACTTGCTTGTCCGTTTTCCACTTCAAGCCTGATGAGAGGAGCGACATAGTGTTTGGGAAACGGCGCGTCCCAATGCTCGTTCCAGTAAAAGTTGAGCCCCAGCTGAGCGTGGGTGGACAGATCATCTACCTCCACCTCGGCCTGAATGTCCCGCAAGGTTTCCCGCAAACTCAGACCTGCGGTCAGTTCTTTCGCGCCCCGAAGTTGGGGCGCACGCAACGGCTCGGTGACTGCATGAACGCAATCCAACGCAGCCTGCCCGCTACCTTCGACCTCCTTGCCCGATATCTGCATGGTTTTCTCTTCCCCGAATCGCAACCACGGCCGGAAAACACGATCACCGTCGGGGCCGGCTTTCTGTGGCGATTCGGCTAGGACAATTTGAGCTGGCGCCGCGCCCGGCCAGTCCGCGTCACTGCAGTCAAGTGTACCAACGACCGCCTCGTCCCCATCGGTCACGTTCAATATCATGGAATTAGGATCAGGGACGAAGTTGACTCCATGATCGGTCGTGCCAAGGGGCTTTTGCTCTCGCGCCAGTTGGCGATCCTTGATGAAGAGCGTCTTTCGAGCAGCGTTTGAAAGCGGATCCATTTTCCCGGATTCCTCCGCCGTTACCAGCGAGCAGACCGGCGGCAAAACGAAGCAGGTGTTCCATTCGCGCCAAACTACGCCGAATTCACCGTTTTTGCCTCGGGCCGAAACAATCATGATGAATGACCGCGGAACCCCGGGCTTTCGATCGGCACGGGGCGAGTCTCCAGGGATCAACGTCGGGAGGCCCGGCGCATGCGGACGCACGTATTTGAGTTGTTTGCCGCCCGCCTTCCATGCTTCGGCCAGCAGGTTGTCGTCGATCTCCTCCTGGACCCAATTGCCCGCCAAATCTTCCCGCCAGACCAGAAAGCCGTAAGTCCGGCCCACCCGCAGTCGCAACGCGCGCATACCGTGCGCGGCGAGATCGCGAATCAGCCATGGAGCCGCATTCGATTTATCCGGAGGATATAGCGGATCTGGGACCGAGAGCCACCATCCTTTCCAACGGGCGATCACAGCGCTCACGACACTGTGGGCATGGAACGGATCTCCATCGGGCGGGAGCCGCCCGCTATCGCCCGCTTGCAGCAGGTTCCGGACAAAGAGAACGGTCGCGCATGACAATATACCCAAGGTAGCGGCCTCTCCTGGTGCTTTATCTCCCCAAACGACCCGGTTGAACCCTGCGGGAGTTGTCACTTGCAGCGGGTGATTCTTTGCGGCCCCGTCCTGTAGCGTGACTCGGGAACTTAAATCGGAATCGAACGAAAATTTCCCGGCGACGAATCGCTGGATTTGAACCGCGCCCTGAGACGCCGCCGCAACCCGAAATCTTCCTTCAAGACTGACGTCCCACGTCGCCAGCAAGAAATCACCGATCTCGATGTCATCGCTGTATTGGGATTCTGAAACGCTGTTGAGTGGACTGCCCAGGTCACACAACAAAACAATCTTGCCCTTGCCGGCGTACGACAGCGTGAGCTCCCATTGATTGTTGAGCGCCTGCCGCTGAACCACCTCTCCCAGCAAACGGCTTTGAGTATGATCGATAGCGGAAAGAGGAATTCGGCCGTTCGCATCCGGAGAACCAAAACGAAGAAAAATGGTTTTCTTCTGCTCGGCCGCATCGATGACTGCGTTCGCCGGGAGGTATCTGGAGTCCTTCGGCGGTGGCGAAGTATTCGCCACGTTGGGAACAATCGCAACGCTTCCATCCGTCGTCGTCAGCTGAATCTTGTCTTTCGCGGGAGAGCCCCAGGAGATGAAAACGAGCGGTGGGCGCGGATAGCCCCGACCCAACCAGCCGCCGTCCCGTCGCTCACAAGCGACCTCAATCCACTGGCCAACCGCCAGACCGTCGAAATTGAGATTGGGCAAGGCGGGCGCCGGGCTGCCGATTCCCAAGTTCGCCTCGCGCGGAAACCTTATGCTGCATTCGCTCCCCGAAGAGTTTTTCAGGGTCAACAACCACGTTGCAGAACTAGGCACGGGTCGTCCCGGTTCCACATCCGGCTTGGGATCGGGCAACCCTTCCCACGCGCTCACCGAAACCCCCGCGGAGCCATTGAACTTCCCCCGAATCCAGACAAACTTTTGCGCCTTTCGAATATCGTCGATTTTGATGGTCGCCGAGGAGGTGGCGCTTCGCCATCCGGCTTGAGCCAGCGGGATATTCACGGCGGAGCCCACCTCTTCCAACGTCACATTATCTCCGTTGACTCTGGTTATTTTCCCTTCGACCTCAAATTCGATCGCACCGATCTGGCCCAGGAGGGACGACAGCTCGGATTCGAGCACAACAATCGATGGATTGACCCCGGCCAGGTACTCGCGCGTGTCATGTTCACGGTCCCAAAATTCATCTGACAATGTCCATCCCGGCAACGAGGGACACCATAGCTGCACATTCGCCGGAGTCAGATCGTTTTTTCCTAGCGTCACCAGATGATCGCGGCCCTGATTCGAAGAAACGAGATTCCGCCGCTCGCCTTCGATCATGAAGGGCACGTTGCCGCCGGGGCTCACGGAGGTGAGCCAGTCAGATTTGGCGGAGCCATCGCGCGCGATCACACCGGTCCTTGGCCCAACGAGCAGGCGGCGGGAAAGCCCTCCCCCTTGCAGAGTGCAGGCGACCGAGGCGTCCTGAAATCCAGTAGGCCCGTAGTTTTTAGCTAGGTCGCCACCCGCTTCGAACACGGGATAGACTTCGATGGTCGTTGCCGTTTCCCCCTGTACCCGCAGTCGGACAAAGTCACCCAAGCTAACCAATTTGCCCGAGGCATCTTGCTTCAAGCCGCGTATGTCCCATCGTTGTGCATCCTGCTGGTGAATCAGCGAAAGTTGCGTCCACTCGTGACTGGAGTCGTTGGATGGAGCCGTGAGGTTTTTCTGGTTGAGCTTGAAACTTCTTTCGTCGGTCAGGTAGCCGTCGCTGACCTGGCAACTCACGGTGATTTCACGTGCGATTGGATCGGTCGCCACCTTCGGGTCCAATGGAGTGATCGAGCGCACGTGCCCCACAATGGGCGGCGGCGCGGTCGTCAATGAGGTCGGAATGATCGCATCCTCCGTTTGGCCACTGCCCACTTTAGTGCCGTCCTGCTTCTCCACTTGGACCTCGCGGCGGTTCAAATGCTGCCATTTGTCCGGGATACCGCGGTCATTCAGCCGGCACACCGAAACCGAATAACCGCGCAGGAGTTCATTCATCGTCATCGGCGGTTGCTGCTGGGCACCGTCCCGATTGGCCAACCGGGTCTGATCCGAACCAATCCGGGCAATGAGGTCGGCTGCGGAATCCGTCAGGTGGACAAGATTGATTCCATGATAGGCTCGTTCGCCGTCGTCATCGAGTCCTTCACGCAACGAATGCGCGGCGTCGAGAAAGACGTCCGACTGCGAGACCTCGAAGTCCATCGGGTTGAGCAACCGGAATCGGCGAACCGCCTCGGGTGTGAGATCCAAAGGCGCCTGCGGGTCTGAGCCGGGCCGAAAATAGGGCTGATTTGAAGCCGCGTCCGCTTCATAATATACACTGTGTCCCTCGATGACTGCCGGGAAGCTCGCGCCAAGTGGATCAAGCACGAGATTGAAGATTCCCCGATTCGGTGCCGGAAACAATGATGGCGGGGTAGGCGGCGGGACCACCACTCCTCCGATCGTGGTGCCGGGCGCGACAAGGACTTCGCGGCGGACCGTGAAGCTGCCGTGTAAAACCAGACCAAACCGGCGCATCAAGCCGGGATGCTGCGTGAGAAGGCGAGCCATGTCGTCCAGACTAGGTTGCTGTCCGACTTCAGTAGCTGCATTTTCATTCCCGCCATCCGCGCCGCCATCGGCCCCGTTGATCGTGCGTTGGACGGAAGAATATCCCTTCGCCACATCGTTCAATCCGACATTGCTGGTGGTCTTCACCTGGTGCAGCGTGCCCAGCGCAAGGAGCTTTTGGGCCGTGGGTGCCGCGCTCACCGTCTCACGAATTTTCCGAGCCGAATCCCCTGCCTCGCGAACCGTCTTGCCGTCGGGCGATTCAATTCGCCGCGTAGTAGGCTTGAGCACGGAAGCGAAATCGGGGTTCGCCGCTCCGGTCTTCGCCAGAACCTTGACGAGCGA
Organism: uncultured Opitutaceae bacterium; assembly: GCA_967755175.1. Lineage (GTDB taxonomy): Bacteria > Verrucomicrobiota > Verrucomicrobiia > Opitutales > Opitutaceae > Rariglobus. The sequence goes on from CBRAFO010000010.1 coordinate 5,568, forward strand.
CTTTCGGGCGGCGGTCAGCCGTTCCACCTTCGCGAGACTCGCCGCAGAAAGCGGGACCAACGGAGCCTGTCCAATTTGCGGAGCGGTAAACAGAGCATTCCACTCCTCGCTTGAATCCTCGTCCACTTTTTCAAACCGAACCGCAAAGCGGTGACCGTCCAACTCGGCTTCTTTCACGCTTTCAGCGAATTTTTTGGCGATCGCCGGCCAATCGGCGGGCGGAATAGTTTTTCCTCCGCCTGAAAGCATGAACACTGTTACGAACCTCAGCTCCACCACATTCGGGTAATGCGTGACCTTGAGGCCCCGGGGAATCGCTACGCATGGAATTGAAAAAGAAGAAGCCATAGTCAATTTTCCGAACCATCCCAGTATTTCTCGGCGTACGTTGCGGCCATTCGATCCAAATTGACCGCGAAATTTACGCCGGGGGTGGAAGTCGGCCCAACGCCGGCCAAGCTCGGTCGAGGCAACAAACCCAGTGGCTGCTGGCGGTCCTTGTCACAACCTTGCAACTGCTGCGTCATCGTCACCGACTGTTTGATGTCCCAGAACCCGAGATCGATGCTGACCGTAATGGTGCAGGTGCCGTACAGCTCGGTGCCCGTTGCAGTCTTCCGGTAAACGAGGGCGAGAATAAACGACACCGAGGCGTTGATGAGCCCCAGCACGTTGAGGTGTCCGCCCGCCCGGACATAGCCGGCCAGCTCAGTGGTGCCGGAGGCGATGCGGAAATAGGCGCCACCCAAAATGTACAGGCCGCCGCTGGCCACTCCGCCCAGTTTGAACTCCTTGGCCCCGCCAAAGTCGATGGCGCCTTCAAGTTCGGAGCCAAGGCGCGTATCCAGCGCCATCGTCAGGTAACCGGTCGCGGCATACCCGGAGACGCTGGCTAGGAATCGCTGCTCCTTGCTGGCAAAACTAAACTCGTAGCGCAGCCCCGCGTGTCCACTGACGGGCAACCGCAGCGTCGAGGTCACCGGTACCGCTTGCAGTAAAAAAACCCCGCAATTGATCGGCGGAATGGTGAATCTGGTGACAATCGAAATTGCCTCACCGTCCAGCTGCACCTTCAGCGCATTGCCGCCGCCGCCGAGGTGTTTTTGGAGGACATTCACAAACGTCAGCGGTCCCAGAAAATTGACGGAAGAAACATGTGGCTCCACCACCGGACTGGCATCCGGCGCGAGGGCCTGTTGCACGTTCACGCTGGAAAAACCGGCCTCGATCAGACCGAGCAAACGCAGGGAGAAAACGTCCTGCTTGGATTCTGCTGGAGCGCGATTGATTTCATCCCATCCGCCCAAATAGGCCGTCAACTCACCTTTCAAGGAAGGTAGTTGACCCGCCTCCAAGGGCTTCAGCCGGACCTTGGTGGCCAGTTGCAGACTAAGCCAGCATCGTTGCTTGACAATGAACTGCAGAATACCGAAATCCCGGGATTGAACGGGCACCTGCCATTTCCAGGTGCGATCGATGTGGTCGGGGAATTGCGTAGCCAGCACCTCCGGCAAAGAGCCCGAGGCCACCGCGCCAATCAGATCACTCAAACGCAGCACGCCGAAGATTCGCGCATCGGGCAGCACGCTCGTAAGGTCGACTGTCTGAAGGGACGACTGAGCAAGTTTTGTTAGCTCAAAGATACTCGCCGAGGCGACCGCACCCAAATCACGTGAAATTCCGGAGAAAATCATTTGTGGACTCGCGATGCCGCCCCGCGCCAAGGCTTGCCCAGCCGCCTCGGCCCGCCCGATGGCCGTATCCAGCTTCGCATATACCCCATTGGCCGCCTCGGCAAATCCGCCCAGCAGGTAATGCTCGGCGAACGCGATGGCGCGCGGCGCTAAATTGTCCGCTACACCCCGGACCGCCGGAAGATTGACCAGCGCCGATTCCAGCGCCGGCTGGACGGTGTCCCAGCCCCCTTGCTGCAGCGCCTCACGCGCCTGCGCCACCTCATCGAGATAACGCGTGAGGAGACCTTTGATCCGAGTCAGGTCGGCACCCGCCGCGCGGACCGCCGCCCGGGCCATCGACCCGACCTTTTCCTGGCAGCGAGCCACGGCGGCGGGATCCTTGATCCCGAGCGTCGCCAGTGCGGTATCAAGCAGCTTAGGAAGTTCGGTTGAGACCAGCGCCTCCCCGGTCTGAGTCAGGCGGTCAATCTTCGACAGGATTTCATTCGCCACGCGGGTTTCCTCGCGCACGACTGCCGCGCTGAAGGTGAGCGCCATGGCCTCAACATCCGCGGACCGCCTGGCGAGACGTTCGATCTGGGTCGCCAGATCCTGGACATGTGACCCGAAAGTATTTTCATCGCGAATCCTGTCCAGCGCGCGGAAAACGGTCTTGACCACCGCCCGTTCGGCCGTCCCCAAATTGTCGGTGGGAAGGTCTGGCTCCGACCGATTGACGGCCTTCCGTCTCAGCCACGAGCCGACCTCCGCCATCAATCCCGGATCGAGGTCGGGTGGTTGGATCGGTCGCTCGCCGGCATCGACCACCGGCAATTCAGCGCGGACGCCGTTGCAGTCCACGCGCAGCGAAGCATTCGACGAGGTTAGGGCGAGACTCGGCGCCGGTAGAGGGATTGTCCGATCCGCTGCGGAGAGCCCAGCGTAAATGGAGGCCCCGCTCGCGATGTTGGAGGCGAAAAAGAGTTTCGCCTCGGAAGTGTGGCCGATCTTCCCTGCCGCGTCCTCGATTTCGATGTCCCACATTACGTCGGTCCCACTCGCCAAGGCTTGCGGGAAAAAATACAATCCCTCAACGCCCGACGGCGCGCCCTTCACCAGGTCTTCCGACTGCAACTTATTAATAAGCACACGCTTGATTGGCATCGCGCGGCCGATGACGGACGTATTGTCTGCGAACCGCCGCTCGGCCTCCTGTACCAGAATAAAGCGTCGCTTTAGCAGATAAGCGCCCGGCGTCGCGTCCGCGTCCTTGGGTCCGCGAAAACGACGTTTCGTCACCTCGACATACACACAGGGATGACAGAAGGGGAAGAGGAAGCCGAGATACGCCTCCACGTAATAATTGTCTCGCCCCAGTGTCATCTGATGCTTCCAGCAGACGAGATGGGTCCCCTTAACTTTGCCGGCCAGCTGCTGTTCGATGATATCGCTCACCGTCCGCCGACTCGCGTAGTACAGCGACGCGTTGGCGCCCAGGGTGCTGAGGATGAGGCGTTCAATATCGATGGAGCCGTCATCCTTAGACATTTGGCGCACCAGCAGATGTCGGGTAAGGGCTTGCAGGGAAATGTTGGGATATCCGCCCCCGTCAAGGGAAGGTTCGGTGATCGGTGAGTAATCGGGGCTAAAAATCGCCCTTGCCTGCGCCACGCTTTCGGCTGGCGGCGCGAGGTCCGTATTTTGTGCCAGAGTCCCTTGGGGTCCGATCGGCGGATCTAGAGGTACCCGGCTTACGAACCACCCGTGCCACAGCTCGACCGGCTTTGAGGGGTCGAGGGGGGTCGTGAAACCACTGCTCAGTTCGAATGCCGTGGAAGAGCGGGGGGCAATGAACAGCCGGAAGGGGATTTCGAGCGAGGTCTCCCCACTCGTGGGCATCGCGGGCTCGAAGGCCCCGCCGTCCGCCCCATCGGGAACCCGCAGTGTGAAATTGGGCACCGCAGTCAGCCAGTCTCCCAGGGATCGGGTTTTTCCGGCCCATTCCGCTGGGACCGAAAAAACCAGCCAACTCGGGCCGGACAGGTAAGCCTGCGCCAGCTGGGGATCCTTAGCGAGGTCCGCTTCGTCGAAAAATTTCTCCGCGATATTCTGTCCCGGAAAGGTCAGCGCAATCGCCGCACCGCCCAACGGGTCGGCCCTATACTGGTGGTCGTTTTCCGAAAACCCCAGGAGTGCGACTTCAAGGTCCAGCAAATCCTGCGCGCGCAGCAGCCGGAACCAGAGCCCCGGAATGCCTTCGTGCTCGATCGCCGCCCGCAGCAGCGGCCCGGGGATGAGCGTCAACCCTAACAGGGACGCGGTGTTCCGCAGAAACTGGCGTCGCGTGAATCCCTGCAATGTCTCAGGCGGACGACCAGTTGACTCTCTCCCTTCCGACGCGGTTCGCGGAATAGGGTGCTCAGCTCCGGCCGGGATTGAGTCTGGTCGAGAGCCGGAATCCTCCGGACTTCCGGTGCAGCCAGCGCGGGACGTTTTGGGGGCGCAATTCACGTTGGGTCATCAAAGCTGGTCAGCCAACGACTCGGGGAATCTGCACACGGTGTGAGACATTAGTCTGGCCCTCGGGAGAGAAAAAGGCACATGGCGGCGATGACGCCCAGTCCGAGCGCGGCGATATAGGCGTTGGGCGGCTGCGTCATGATAATGTGATTTCCGGTTGAAGCTCTTGGGCTGATGAGTCTTACTGGTGGCTGATCTGACTTGTTTCGATACGGACCCAATGAGGATACGCGTCAATGCAATGCAGTGCCCATGCGCTTACCAGAAGTGCAACTCACTCCACTACCGCAAGGTATTAGGATGGCGACTGAGATGCATCGGTGCGGAATGCGGCAGGGGCTCTGTGCGAACACGAAAGCGCACCCGAGCCTCGGCCCGTGGGGGTATTGAAATGATTTCGCCTATCAGGAATTCAGAACGAAAGTCGCTTTGACAGAGCTTAACGCTCCTTAAGTAGCTTCGCCAACTTCTCCGGATCAGCGGGCAACTGCTGAAGGCCTAGCAATTCACCAGGACTAACCCCAATCGTCTCACAGAGCTTCATAAGCTCAAAATCGGTGATGCTTCGCAGGCGAAGCTCTATTTTGGCCACCATAACCCTGTCCATGTCCCATCCTCGCCGGTGACACTGGGCCGCCAAGTCCTCCTGAGACCAACCGAGTGCGCAGCGAATACGTCGCAGCTGCTCCCCAACCGCATTCTTCTCCTTGCTGGGCTGAAATGCCCGGCGAGTAAACTTAGAGGGTTTTTTAGAGGAGGCCACGCGTGCGTTTGAACGCACATCCTAATGGAAACACTCCGCCCGTTGTTTCGTTACAACGAACATTTCTATTGACCGAATCGCGCCTGAAATCTCATGTTCCTTGCAAGTAACGCCATTGCGCGAATCTAGATTCATTCACATGGAAACCGCACTATCGCCCAGGCAGGATCAGACCAAAGCAATCATCCTGCTTGCCGATTTCTTGATCGGCATTGGCACTGTTTATTTCGCCTACAAAAGCGTAAAAAATGAACTTGTTGAGATCGTGACGGCATTGCCGGTAGCAGTGGGTTGTATCCTGTATTTGGTGGTGCTGGGTCGATCCATGGCGCAGCACGGACGCTTCGCTGCCCGCACCGCAGGAATTGTAGCCTTTTGCATCGCATCCGAAGAAATATCAGCCCCCGAATCCCGGCGGATTCTTGATGGCCATTTTGCTGCCGGAGCGAAGGCACGCCCACCGATCTTCAAGGCTGCTCACCTCGCCATCAAATCGTTTGTTCTTTTCACGGCAGTCGTGCTGGTCATCGCGATTTTTCAATGAGCTTACCGTAGCCCGAGCAGGATTTTTCCGGGCCAGATACTGACGCATCCATATCCATTTCTCAATGTCACCGATCACGAAATTGTTTAATCATCTTTTCATTGCTACGGCGCTTACGGGCGTCGCGGCCTCTGCCGCCGAACCGTTCATCAGGGCCGGTGCGAGTTACACCTACGGAAAGTTCGATTCCCTGACTCGTCAGAACGATTGGGAAGCAGGCCCGGTGATCGCCGCTGGCTACACTTTCGGTTCTTCAAATCAGCAGGAAATCAGTCTCGAAAGCGGCTGGGCTAAGTGGGATGGCACGAGCTCGGTGGGTGGCAGCAAATTTGAGACCACGCAGATTCCCGTGCTGTTCGACTACCGCTACTCCTTCTCTTTCTCGAAGGATTACAGCCTGTTCGTCGGCCCCACGGCTGGCTTCATTCATCAGAAATACGAGAAGACTAACGCGGCATTCCCCACACTACTTGGCGGCACGAATAACAGTTGGCAGCCCGCTTACGGCGGCACTGTCGGTCTTACCGCAAAAATCGGTAAGGGGTGGGATGCCCAGATTGCCTATCAGCTCCTTCGTGTGACCGGTGACAACATCCGCACGGGCACGGCAGGTAGCCTTACACAGAATCCCGACTACACCCGCAGCAGTTTTCAGCTCAGCCTCAGTTACTCGTTCTGATTCAGTCGTGACATAGGGCGGCGTCACCAATTTTCCACCCTATCGTCGCAGCGATTCAGCCGCAGTTATGCCGCGCTCAATGAGGGCGCGCTCATCCGTGCTCAGAAGCTTGCAGACTTGCGGCCAAGTTTTGCCCCATGTTTCGACCCACTCCGCCCATTGCGAGGGTGTTGGTTGATAAAATCTCACTTTTGCATCCGGACTGGACGCAAGTAGCAGACCGGGCTTCCGCTCATCCGCCGTAGGCCTATCCGGGGCACCCCAGCCATTTAAATACGGCGGCTTCCCCGCTGGATAGACCAGCACATGCAGATCCGCCGGACTGCCCAATCGTTCCTGATCGCAGTAAAGCAGGAATCGACTGCCTCCCCGTTGGTTGTGCAGCAGCGGATATCGGGGAGCCGTAAACATTTTTTTCCCCAAGCGGCGGGCCGCCAAGGCAAGGGTGAACGCCCCCCGAATGACGGCTGCGGCAAGCATGGGTTCGCCCATCCACTCCACTCGGTGCGAGTAGCTCCATAAATCGAACAGGTCCAAATTCCCCACCCGTTCCGGAAGAGGCAATAACCGCAGCTCGACTCCCCATGAGGTAATCCGACTGACCGAAACCTTGAGCACCACCTTGCGAGCAGCGGTATGCTCGACGGCTACTTCCTGCCCCAAAACGTTGAGTTTTCTTACTCCCCTAGCCTCCCGCTTGGGCGGAACGTATGAGACCCCTGATTGCCCACCGACCTGTTTCGTCCGGCGATCAAAATGTCTGGTTGGCTTCGGTAATTGGCCCTCCAAAGAGTCGGGCACCAAAACGATGGCACTCGGATGCTCGCCAAAGCGATCAAACGCGAGAATTCGGCAATCATCGGCCGTGATTGGAAGTCCCAATGACTCCAAAATCTCGGGCCGTAACCTAAATTGCGTTTCTTCAGGGTATATCACCGGAGAAACCTCGGGCGACTGCGGACGAGGGAAAACCACCCCATCCGGAAAGCTTTTCGGCACATTTAAGGTCACGCCCTAATCAAAAAAATATGTGTCAGGTATCAAACACATTCACTTGGTTTGTTACCTGTATCAAACTATTTAGTCTTGCATGGTTATTTCCACGCTTCCACTGTCTCGGTAATTCACCGTGAAAGAATCCGGCATCGCCATCTCTCCTCCCCCCGAAGCCTTGAATTGCCTTCCCGGATTAATGAAGGCCCTGCGACGACTGATCGAAGATCATCAGCCCTCGATAGCGCTGTTCGTTAACACAGGCCAAGGAAAGAAGGTCTCAGTCACAACCCCGTCTGCCTCGCTAGGGCTAGTGGTCCAGCAATTACGCCTAGCCATCAAAGCGGCTTGGCCGTCTGTAGCCCAACTCACCCAAGAGTCCTTTCCCCAAGCGATGAGGTCCGAGCTGGCGGCTCTCGCAGCGGCCTGCGGCGACGACGACCTAGCAAAATCCATCCGCGCCGTCTCTGCGGACGAAGCGAAAATTGCCAGACCACCCGAGACTACTACGGAAACACCATTGGTAGTTGATCCACCTCACTTTCACGCAACGCATCGCCGTGCATCCATGTATCAATCACAGGCCAGCGCTTACTCAGCGCTGTGCGCACGGAGTTTCCTTTTCTTCGACCTTCCATTCCGCCAGTTGCACGGACTGGAAGACCTTCGGCTTCATACCATGATCGCTGGTCCTACGGGCTGCGGAAAATCCAGCTTGGTCGAACGTTTGGCCCATGACACGAGCGCCGCATTTATGCGCCTCAGTATCGGCAGTTGGATTGTCCAAGGAGCAGACGTTTCCCACGGCACACCGGCCGTCACTCAAATCGTGCAACTCATGCTACGCTCACCTCGTGTCATCGTTTTCATCGATGAGTTCGATAAATTGAGTTTCGACACCAAGAATGCCCAAGACTGGACCCGTAGTATCGCGAACGACATTTTCGACCTCCTCGACGGCCGGTTGAATTGGTTCAGCTTGCACAGCCGAGAGTGCGTGCGCCGCGGGATTGATCCTGTCGCCTCCAGTCCAGACCTGCTGGCTCAGTATTTTCGTGAACGTGTGTTTTTTGTATGCGCCGGCACGTGGCAGACCGAGCACACCATCTCTCGCTGCGGGCAAGACATCCCGGAAGCCGTGCGTGAACGCGCAGACTTCCCGCCCGAACTCGCCCGTCGCCTCCATGGTGAATGGCTAACGATCGATTATCCCGAGCGCGAAGAACTCGAAGCCCTACTCAAAAAACAGGACATCTACCTCCTCGCTGCGAAATGCGAACACCCCGTGGATCTCCATGGGGTTTATGGTCAGGTGCTCCGACGTGGCATGTCTGCCGTCGATGATTTGCGCGCCAGTATAGCGCTCAAGGCACATGCCAAAACTAAACTATGAATATCCTGCACGTCGCAAATCTACATCAGAATCACGCTTGGTTTGACTGGGTAAAACATCATGCCCCGAAATATGACGCGGTGGTCATCGCTGGTGACCTCCTCAACTCACTTGACCAATCGCCGGACACCGTAGCCGAGCAAATCGAGTGGACGAGCAATTGGCTGAAGGACTTCCCCGTCCGCCTTTTCGTCTGTTCTGGCGAACATGATTATTTCCCCCCGCGCCGGGGAATCGAAGAGCACAGCAACGGCGCATGGTTGCAGCGTTGCGCACGACCCAATCTCTGGGTTGACGGACAGACCGCTCGCATCGGAGGACTACGCTGGGCGGTATTACCGTGGTTATGGACTGAATGGCCGCGCAAAACCGATGTAGTCATCGTCCATGAACCGCCGTGCAATTCCGATGTATCGGAAGTCGCGAAAAAAAATAAAGGGTCTTACGAGGTATACGAAGGGATCAGAACACATAGCCCGCGATGGGTCTTATCCGGCCACGTGCATGAAACGAAATCTTGGGCCGCTAAAATCCACGATACCATGGCCCACAACCCTCTTTGTTACCCACTGGAAAACGAACCTTGTCACATTACATTAGATACAAAAACAACAATTTCGATTTACAACAGAGTGGGCAAGACCGGCCCGATTTAGCTGCCAACTTAACGCCGCAGCAAATGCCTAAAATAGCGGCTCCTTCGCTTGATAAAATTTTAAGATCCTTGGATCTGAACGGGGGAAATTTTGATGACGCGGTAGTGACTAACACCAAGGATGATTTTTACGCCCTTATCCACGTTCTGCATTCGGTGGCGAATCAACTGTTGATGTTTCCGTTTTCACGATCTCCACGTGCATACGAACTCGGACGATTTCGACAGACCGCTTTCAAGGACGATGGAAATGATGGGGAACGGGCGCTACTGAGCTTTGCCCAACAATTTATTGAAAATACCTACGACCATCCCGAAGTCATAAAACCTCTAGCAGAGATCACCGAAAGCATCCCCGTAATTTATTCAGTCCATACCGAATGGTCCGAGGAGCTTAAGCTGCACCTCAAGTCACTCAACCTGGGGGCCAACGCCCCCCTGCGATTGAAACGATCCCGCAAAGCCTCCTCGCGCGGGAAATGCATTGATTGGCCCACCTATCAGCAAAGCGGACCCGATGCAGAAACGGGCCCGGTGAACATCAAATCCTACCGGAATGCCGTTCTACTCCACCACTACCGTGAAATCATGGAATTCAAAGAACTGGATGCGTCAGATCGTGACAACTTCCAGTGGCATCAAAAAATACGTGTTGAGCAGCACAACATCGCAGTCAGCACGGGCCTTGAAAATTCGCTGTTTCAATTCGGGGCTATCCCGGTGCCGAACTTAACGGCATCAGATCGCAGGACGAAAGTGGACAGCATCATCCCGGAGTTCTGGAACCCATGGCAGCGTGCGACTCTCCAACTACCAGCCCTCACGCCCGAAACTGCTCCGCAATGGTTTGAAGTTATTTGGGCTAAAATCCTCGGAGAATACCTAGGGCACCCAGAATACAAACCGCTCAACCCGGTTTTCGAGACTCAGCAAGACCTCACCATTTTGGGAGCAGCGAAAGATGCTCGAAGGATGCAAACCGGCAAAGTCAGCAAGACTCGTAAACAACGCATTTCGGAGCTCGTGGCCAACCGGCAACTTGAAGGGGAAGGAACTATGCGAAGTAACATCAAATCCTCCCTAAAAGAGGCGTTCATGAAGCTAGCAAACACTGACGAATCCCCACCTCAATCGTGGTTTCTCCACCTCCCATAACTATGCGCAGACTCATCATGTTTGTTCAGCCCAAAGCCGCTTCGGGTAACACCACCGTCGCTGCGGCTATCGTCGGATGGTGCGCGCAGCATCACCCAACGCTCAAAATCGCAGCCTACGACCCGGACTGCTTCGGTGCCGGTCTGCTAAGCCGTCTTGGGGCCACGGGACGCACCCCGCTTCTGCCTCCGCATATCACAGTGCCGATAAATTGGATGGGGGACGACGGTATCGTCGCATTAGACGAGCCCGCAAAAACCCTGATAAAGGACGTAAGCGTTGATACTCCGGATATCGCGATAGTCGATAATTGGACCAATCAAGAAAGCGTCCCGATCAAGTGGATGCAGGGCGTAACGTTCCTTGATTGGGCAGGAAATAACGGCATCGCTTTAACCATCGTAACGGTGGTCGATGAAACGGAAGAAACGGCTCATCATGCCGAGCAGACAATCGAGTTTGTCGCAGGGCGCGCAGATGTCCTCATCGTGAGGGTTGAGAAGGCCCGACAAAATTTGGCCTGGGATCAAATCGCCCCAAAGGATCAGTCCACTACCTACCGCCAGATTACGTTGCCTCGTTTTCCGCCCTCCGTGCGGAAGGCTTGTTCCGGATCTCGGCACACGCTACCGCCCTACAGCCTCCACAACGCGGCGCGATTTCATCCCGACCCGAAGACGCGAGCGGAAGCCGCCGCGATCTGGCAAAGTTTCCGTGCGGAGCTGAATTCAGCAGCATCCATGCTGCTGCCGACCAAGGATCGTCAGATTCATTGATCGGTTGACTTGAGGCAGCGGCGTTTTTCGCCGCGCATGCTTCTTCTGCGTGAACGCGTGAAGTGCCGTAAGCGTGAGCGGGGGATGCGGAGGAAAGCCGGAGCGAAGACCCGCGGGCGTGCGTGGGTGAGGCGTTAGGGCGCGGACAAGATGCCGATGTCCGACGACTCCGCTCGTCGGTTGTCACGAGTCTGCCCTGCGGCAGTCTCGTGACAAAGTCGGCATCTCGCCAGCCCGCCGAACCCTCGCACGCCCTCGGGTCGTAGCGGAGCGATCCGCAATCACTGAAGATTCAGCGCCTTGGCCAAGGCGGCGCGCATGTCGCCGTAGAAGACGGGGTCGATCTTCTCGACTACGTCGCTGGAGACTTCGAGGAACTGGCGTTTGTTTTCGATGGGAACTAAAACCTTCTTCGCTCCGTTATCCATCGCGACTTGGAGCGGTTCGTTCAACGAACGCACAGCCTTTACGTTTCCTTGGATGCTAAGGTCACCGAGCACGATCAGGCCGGCTTGCGGCGAGGCTTTCTTCAGCGCCGAGTAACACGCCACAAGGAACGCGACCCCTAGATCGCCCTCGGCCCGGTTGCCGAGCAGGTCGATGCACTCGACGTGGAAATCCAAGGTGTCGCAGTCGCGGGCTACGCCTAGCGGAGTTTTGTTGGACTGGAGGTAGCTGAAGGCCCGGCCAAACGATTCCTTCACGGCGCCGTTGGCCCCGCCCGCAGAACGGAGTTTTCCGGTGCCGCCTGACGTGCTGACTTCTATGCGGAAGAGTCCCACCGTTCCCGAGCCGTCCACGCAGGAGGCATAGATGGTTCCCGGCGGCAATGGATCAGCGGAAATGAGATCGCGTCCGCCTTGCTCCGGCACGCCGACAAAGTGCTCTTCGCCGGTGTCGTTGTTGATATAACTGAATGCCGTCTGATGATAATCGAAAGAGCCCATTTTCTTGAGCTGCTCTTTCACGCGGCGGCGACCTTCGATGGCGAAGGCCAGAAGTGTCTCCATGTCATCCTTGGCCACGTCCCCATGAGGATGGAGAATCTTCAACATGCCGGACACGGTGCGACGAACCGCTTTGCGGTCACGGGTGTTTAAATGCGCGCCGAAGGAGAAGTGCCTGTCCAACGACTCGGTGAAGTTGGCTTTGCGGAGTTCGCGTAGGGCGGCGGCGACGTAGTCGATCACCAAACCGTAGTGGTCGGTGAACAGCTCGTTGCGCATCACCGGCATTTCCCAGCCGGGAAGGTAGTAGTGAATGCGGTCAAGGAACGCGATGTCTTCGCGGATCACCGTGGGCATCGGCTCGAAGAGATGGCTGCTCTGCACCATCACGTCCACGGGCTGGCGGGTGTTGCCGAACATGCCGATGCTGGCGTAGCCGGCGCTCTCTTCGGCGCCGCGCTGGAATTTGCCGGACTCGCAGTAGGTCTTGAGCGTGGTGATGACCTCCTTGGGCATTTTTTCGAGATCCGCGACCTCATCGAAACCCACCGAATCCCAGATTTCCACCATGCCCTTACGCCGTCCACTCATGTGGCCAAACATGTTGGCTACAGTGGTGGGGCCGGTGAGGAGCGCCGCGTATGGAGAAAGCTCCTGGACGGCGTAGGACTTGCCGGTGCCGGGCGGGCCGAGGTCCACGTAGTTGAAGTTGCGCTCACAGAGCTGAACGAGACGGAGGCAATAAAACAGCTTTGTCCGCATCGCCATGTTGGCGGTTTCGTAGCCCATGGAGCGGACGATTACGTCGAGCCATTCGTCAGTCGTGAACTCAGCCCGGATCTTCCGGTATTCCTCCATGTCGAAGGTCGCGAGCTGAATGGGTGTGAGCTTCTCGATCCAGAACGGGTATTTGCCCTTCGTCTCCTCGTCATACTGGAACGCCACGTCGAGCTGCGCCCAGATGCCGCCGGTGAGGAGGCGCTCGTAGTCGTGAACGTAGTGATCGGGGATGTGAACGTTCTGATGTCCGAAGTTCACGATCTCGGCCCAATACTGGGAATCGACGAGCTTCACCTTCACTTTGTCGATAAAGGTGTGCTTGCCCTTCTTCTTCACGAGCACCTGTGCCTTGGTCGATTCGTCGGGGCGGATGTAGTTGTCGCGAAGGGTGTCGTTGACGACATGCATGCCCATCTCGATGGCCATCGGATCGGAGGACGCGCAGTATTTCCCAAGCAAAAACTCCAAGACGAAGGCCGGAACGTTGGCTCCCACCTTGACGCGGCGGACGAGATCCTTGCGGACTACCCGGCCGGCAAACACTCGGTTCAGTTTCTCGTCTAAGGCATCTGCAGAAGGGGCTACGCTCATGGTAAAAGGATCAGCTCTTGAGTTTGACGGGCATGTTTTTGAGTTCTGCGTGAACCGCAGCCGAACCCGCATCCTGTGCCAAAATGAAAATAGGATCGGAAACGTCTTTGGTGAGCAACATCACGACGCTGGCGCGTTTGCCCGGATAGAGAGTGAGCACCTTGTCGGCGCTGTTGAACTCGGCTCCGGGGGCCATGCCAGCGTAGCCGACTTCCTCCCCCTTATGAACCAACACCACTCGCACACGCACGGGGTCTTGGCTCACGAAGTCGGGCTCCATTTCGACATTCACGACGAAGGTGCGGTTGGTGATGACCTGGAAGTCTGCGGTTAACTTCATCTTCACCCCTTGAGCCACTCCCTTCGGGGAAGTCTGGGGCATGCGGAAGCTCAGAACCGGAATCACTAATTCCTGAAGCGTGAAGCCGCCGTGGTGGTAACTCAGGCCGCCGCCGGCCTTGAAAACGCCCAAGCCCCGCGGGAAAACGAACTCCAGGGGGGAATCGTAACCTAGGGCCTCTGCCGTGACCAGGACGGCGCCGTTGGGAACCGCCGGGCCTTTGCCGATCCAGCACCGGCGGTGTAGCTCGACCGTTGCACCTGTGGGCGCCGGCAACTTCATGTCGTCCTCCTTGCGGCTGGAGAACTGGTGACCGTGGTCGGCGGTAATAACAAACCGCTCGTAGCCCAAGGCGGCCAGCCGTCGCACGGCCCGCGTGAGGTTGCCGATGACGGTGTCCATGAGTTGGCGAGCGAGCAGTTCGTGCTTCTCTCCCAACGAGTCGATTTCTTGCGAACGCACCACGAGCAAGCGGATACCGGCAGTGTGCGCCTGGAGTTTCGCCGTGGTTGATTGGAGCACCTTTTCAAGGGTGATGTCACCGGCGTCAGGAATCTGCGCCTTTAGGTAGCTCATGCGGTCGGCGACGTCGCCGAGGACGGCGGTGCCCACACGAGCCGCCGCTTTGCCATCCTGCTCAACCACCGCATAGCTGGCCGATGCGCCCGGCAGCAGCGCTGCCATGCACAATGGCGTGATGGAGGGTAATGCAGCCACCGCCGGGGTGATCTCGGTTTCGGCCGCTTCGGAAAGTTGGCGGGCGAGTTCCGGAGCCATCTCAAAGCGCATGGCGTCCACATGGAACCACGCCACCTTTCCGGGAAGGGACTGAACCTTCTGCGGATAAATCTGAGTTTGGTGCAGTGTGCGGCCTACGCTCCACTTGTCGGCCTCAAGTGCGGACGTGAAGGTCTCGGCCATCACCCGGAGCACTTCATCGGTTTTGGCCCTTACGACAGCGACGGCCTGTTCTGCCTCGGGTTCGTCGGACATCCGGGCGATTTGGGCTTCGAGCCGGCGGTGTAATGTATCGAGACGATGCCAACCTTGATCTGCGGCATAGCGATCAACCAGAGCCTTCGCCCCGCCGCTGACGGATTTGAGTTCACCCAACACGCGCTGCCCTTCGGCCCCAAGTTCGGCCAAGGTAGCGCAGAGTTCCCACTGAATCTGACGGCGTGAAAGATCCTGCTCCGCCCAGAAGCTGCGGCGGTGTTCCTCGACCAGCTTTCCCGCCTGGGCGTAGCTACCTAACGAGATCAAGGTTCCGATGTAGGCGAGCATCGCCTTCTCTTCGAACCGGAAGGTATCGATGGCACCCAGTTGAGCGGCATCAATCTTGGCTCCAGCGAGGGAGAACTCCTGCTCCACGGAATCGGCGATTTCTTCGAAAAAAGTCGGGCTGTTCTTCCGAAGCGCGTCGAGCACCTTGCCGATAAAATCACGCTGCTCTTTGAGATTGGCCTTGGGGACTTGCGAGATAGCCGAGGGCTCGACGCAGGTGAGGTCTTGGCGAAATTCGTTGAGGAGTAGGTAGCGACAGAGTTGATCGCGGTGGTCGGCGAGGTTGCCGGTTTCGGGAAGGGTAAGCGCGCTTTTGAGCGCCACGAGCTTGGTGAACTCGGCACGGCCGCCTTTGGCTTCGATTTGGCCATCGACCGTCGGATCGCTCAGCCACTTGGCCAGCATGGAGGAGGCGTCCAGTTCGCCGAGCACGAGCTTGAGGATGGACGTTTCCCCAGTTTGACCGGGTTCGAGCAGACGGCAGACCTCGTCATAGCTGAGCTTCCGGTCACGGAACATCTCGTCGATGGTGCCTTCGGTGTAGGTGCGCTTGAGCAGGGATTTGGCGACCTTGCTCAACATCCGTTCGTAGGTTGCGCCGGCACACTCCAGTTCCTTGAGCGGAGAACCCTTTTCCGACCGAGCCACGCCCGGAACGTAGATGAGCAATGGGTCGGGCTTGGCGGTGTTGGTGAACGGCTCGATGTCCAAGCGGAGGCCGAAAAAAGAACCGTCGAAAATCGTCAGCGCGGCTTTGTGCCCATTGAGTTTTACCTGCGTGAGTGAGCCGATGAATTCGGTGCGCGGAAGCTCGCGGACGAAGGGCTCGAATTCGCGCTGGGCGTCATACCATACCACCACGCGGCGGGAGCGAAGTTCGTCAGACAGTTGAACGTGAAGATAGTCCGGGAGTGGATTCATGGTTGGAGATTGGGAGGAGGTGCCCAGACGTCGGCTTTAAGAAGTTTTAACTTTGATGACTCATCTCCTATGGAGACATCCCAGCGAGTTTCGATGAATTCAAGTAGCTCCAGTCCACGCTCCTGGATTTGTTTTTCTGTCCACAGAGGCTTCCCTGCTTCGTCCATGTTCAGGGCGATCTTGTTTTCGCTGAAGGAACCCACGCGGAAGCTGATGCCCGAGCCGTTGCCGTTTACCTTCACATCGAATGCCGCCCGCTTGAGGCTCGCATTTTTCGAGTGTGAGATGGCCACCAAATTTCCGAGCGAATGCATAAGATGTCGTTTCGTGACCGGATCGAACTGCGAGAAATCTGGCCAATCAGCATCCAAAGCATCCTGTGGATAAACGTGCTCAATAGTTTCCCAAGAGCCTTTGAACTTTTCCCACGAAACGATCTTCCCCCTGTCGTCTCTGGCTTCTCGGCGGCAAAACTCCTCGTATTCGAAGAGAAAGAAGTGCAAGGCGCGCCAGCCGTAAAAACCTTCGCCTTCATCCGGCCAAAATAAGTCATCAATGACCATCTGGAACTTGTCGGCCGAGAAGTGCCGCTGCACCCGTTGCGCGAGGTTGGCGGCAATAGTCTGCGGAGTCGCTGCGCCAACAAAAAGCTGGTGGGCGGAGCGGTAGGATTCCGGGCGTGCCACGTGATTTTTCGTGTAAGTGCAGGCTCGGACTAAAAAGAGGAATCGCTCCGCCTGCTCATAAATTTGCTGCCGCTCATGGAGCGGACCTACCTTCACCAGTGTGGCTAGTAGCAATGGTTGCAGCACGCTCCAGTCCAAGCGATGCAAACGGTCCAAAGCGCCAATCTCTTCCCCGCAAAGGTCACCGCAGCGCCGAGCCGGGTGATTTAGACGATGCCAGCAATCAACACTGATGCGCAGGCTGCTGATGTAGTCGGCTATGGTCTCGTAAGTGACTAGGCCAGCATCCGCTGCCGTAGTCGTGAAGATCTTACCTAATAGGAATTTCTCCACGCTGTCGTCTTCGGCTTCCTGGAAATAGGCGATACGGTGAGCGCGCAGAAACTCGTCGTCATCTAAGGGCCAGTCAGGTTCGCGTCCAAGCGTGGCGTAGATTAAGGACCACACGGACCCGATGTCGCGGCGCAGCTGATTTCTTTCAGCCGGAGTATGCCCCAGAAGAATGGTAGCCAAAAAGATGAGGCGGTTCTTTAGCAGCTCCAAGCAACTAAGATCTTTCCCTCGGTAGTTCATCGTCTCGAACGCCACGAATTCATCCACTTTCTCCGGTAGCACCGCCACGTTCACCAGGAAGCGCTGAGTCAGTGTCCGCATCCACTCCTCGCGTTGAAGCAGAACGGCACCTGCAATTTTTTTTCGGAAAAACGCCAACGCATATTCCATGTTGGCCGTGTAGAGGGTGCGCTCCTTTTTGTCGCCTTGAGAGGTTTCGCCCAAGATGCGAACAACGTAGCATTGGTGACTCGAACCTTGGTCGATATACCCGAACAGTGGATGCCTCAGCATACCAGTGCCCTTGACTAAAAAGCGGCTGCGCTTTTCTGCGATGGTATCGCCGGCGAAGCTTTGATTATCCGGCAACTTTTCAAGTAGGGACTGGATAAGGATGAGCGAGGTGGTGAGTCTCTGCTGGCCGTCCACCACATAGAACGGTTGAAAGCTGGCTTCCTCTAGTAGTGCTCGATCCGATTCGGGCCATCGAGTGAGCGCATCGCCCTTCACTTCTTGCAGCATGATTTGGTTGCAGAAGTGGTGACGTTTTTCGGACGTTGCCCGCACAAGATCTGACCAAAAATCATCCAGCTCTTCATCTCCCCACGCATAGCCGCGCTGATAATCCGGGATTCGGAAGAGCCGGCAGTTGAAGAGGCCTGTTAGATTCTGAATGTCCATGATCTGCTAGCTAGCTTTCTTCCGACCACGTTTGGTGGTGCCACCGGTGGGGGCGGCGGCGGTGAGGAGGGAGTCGAGGGCGGCTTTGACTGCGGGGGATGTGCGTTCGGTGATGAGCGCTTTCACCTCGGCTTCGGTGCGGTGGATCACTGCTACTTCGCCGGTCTTGGGATCTGTGCCCCAGAAGAAGGATTCCACACCGTGGGCGATGGCGAGGGAGCGGTCTGTGGCGCACTTGGGGATCACGCGCTCCGGCCAAAGGTGTAGGGCGAGATGCGCCCAGTCGTATTTCCCTGCCACGAGCGACTCCCAGGTTTCTTTGAGCGCTTTGCGCCACGGGGCGTGGTTGGCCATTCGCCAGAGCGGGGCGTGGTTGATGATGACGCCATCGTTGAGGTCGGGACGCCAGAGCGGGGCGATGTGTTGCAGTTCGTCACGCAAGGCGCGGAGATCTTCGACCAGCTCTTCGGCGGCGGCGATGTCGCGGGCTTGAGAAGGTGTGGCCGAGGGGCCGGCTTGTTGCTTGAGGTTGAAGACGTGACGCTCCTCGTCTTCGAGCCGGGGTTTCACATGGTCACGGAGAACCGTGAAGAAGGTGTCGGTGGTGAGGCGGTGAAGATAGAGCCAGACGGTGTAGAGGCCTTTTGGACTGGAGAGTGGCCAGTAGATCGGAGCTTGGCGCCGACTCTTGGAATGCCGCTTGAGGTGCCCGGCGAAAAACCCCGAAGGCGAGTTGAACCAGTCGCGGAGCGACTTGGCGCCAAGGATTGCGCAAGCCTCGTCGGTGATGGTGTCGGCACGACCGGGGAAGATGACTTCGAGAACTTCATGCACGCGACGAACGACGTCGTCGGGCTTGCGTTCGTCGTCCACGAGAATACCTGGCCAAGTAATACGGGACGGGTAATCGGCGAGCACATCGGCCGGGGAGGCTGGCAAGCCAGCAGCGCTCTGCAACATCCCTGGGGCGCAAATTGGAAGAGCGGCGAAGGGATCAGGTTCAGCGGGCGCAGGTGTAGCCCCGGTGGCGTAACGCACATCCCAACGTCCGAAGGCGCAGCCAACGGCGTAGTCGAGCAGTTCGGCCACTAGTAAGAGTGCGTCCGCGTTTCCGGCGGGGTCCTCAACATCCTCCGCGTCTGTGTCGTCCTCGTCACTTGTCGTAGCCTCAGCGGATTGGCCTTTAGAGAGCATATGCTCAATCGCTCGTCTATCTTCCTCGCCGATGCCGTAGAGGCGATAAGCGATGGCGTCGATTTCCTGCCTGATCTCTGCCAGCCGGGAGACACCTTGGGCTAAGCTCTCCGCCCAAGCGACGAGGCCATCTAATAACGAGCCTCTTGCTCGAGCAAGCGCCGGGGCAAAGAAGGCATGGCTTGTGAGATTTTGGGTATCCGCTCGGCGCTTTAGGAGCCAACCTGCGCGAGCAAGCGCAGTAAGCTGCGGGTGATACTTGTCGGGCAGCACCGTGCGCTGAAGCACGCCAACTTCGTAGGAGCCAAAAGCCATTTGTATCTCAACCAAACCGCGGAAAGGCGCACTTGTGGTGATGGCTAGTAAATGGGCCAGATCTTCGGACATATTCGAAGTAGCGAACGCGGCCGGACCTTTGTGCCCGAATGCGCATCCCGCCGGCATAGCGCGAAGCGCAAGACCGCTTTGCGTCCGAAGTGGCCAAGAGAGACCTGGTCGAAAAAAACAATCAACAGACTCCAGCTTCTCGATCATCCGACCAGGGCGCCCCAAAAAACCATGGAACGTGTTCCTCGCGCTCTCCCACGAAACCAGCAAGTGCACATCAGCATAGAATGGGCTATAGGAGCCTCCCTTAGAAAAAGGAACCCAGCCGTTCTCAGCGGAGATATTTTTCGAAGAAATTTCCCACCAGCACCGCACGCGGCGGAAATCATCGCCAGATGATGGACCACGCCGCGCTGATCGGCCTTTAGATTCGAGGCTTGGATGCTGCGAAAAAAGAAGGCGGATTTGTTCGCTGACCCAATACGCAAACGGCGCATTCGGCACCTGCCTGAATGAGGCCGGGTTGACATCGAAAACGCTCCCGGCGTCTTGGCCCATGCGCAACGCATCCACGGCCACCTCGAGCGGTGCGGACTTATCTTCATCGTTGAGGAGGCGAAAGCAGAGCATTGGGGAAGTTTAGGCAGTGAGTTTAAGTCGAAGGGGCATCAGCGGTGGGCGGCGGAATGTTAGGGCCTTGTCCTGCGTCAAAAGCGGCAATTTTAGCGACCAGCAACTGGTGCTCTGTCCTCATCCCCATCACGAGCAGGCGTTCGGATAATTGACCAATATCGGCACGATTCACGGACGTGATGGGAAGGACGGTGAGAACATCATCCAAGCCAAAGAATCCCCATCGATCACCGCCGACATCCACTAATGCCCAACGCAAGTAGCGCGCGGTCAAATCGGGCGCGCTGGCCGCAATCCCCGCTTGTTCGATTTCATAGATCACATCTAAACGCGTAATTCTATGCCGCGGCGCTTGCATCAATGATTCGAGCACCTCGCCACCGATTACAGGGAATGCTATCGGCCAGTGCAGAAGTTTAAAGAACTCGTGCTGTGCATCCGTTCGCGCCGGATCTCCGAAAGTGCCCTGACGAAAACCGAGGAGATAGTTCTTCGCCCAAAAACCCCAAACGTGCCGCTGTTGGATTTCATTTGCTCCGCGCATATTGCGCGTCACCTCAGCCGTCCACCACGCCCGCTGTTCAGGTTTGGCGTCGCGTAGGATGGCCACAAGCCACCCGAGCGTGTCTTGTGGCGCCGCGATGCTTGTGGAAATTGCGGCAAGGTAGCTTAGGAAACGGCGACTGGTCTCGTCTTCGGATTGGAGTAAGCGTGCATGGTTGTCGGTGAAGAGCGGGGGCAGCTCTTGTGCTAGCTCAAGCGAAAGGTTGCCGTAGGATAACCAAGTGGACCACAGGCAGAGGGCTTGTTCGACGTCGCTGGCAAAATTAAAACGCGGATATAAGTCGGTGCGCGTCCACTGTGGAAATGCGTAACGGACAAAACGGAGCTGTTGGCTAAAAACGGACAAAGCCATCAATCGGTAATCATCGTCCCGAGACATCAGATCGGCCACCAATGGCCTAAGCGTATCGGGCCAGTCGTAGGCACTGGAGGGGTTATTTCGGCGGAGTTGGCTGGCCGAAGAAAGCCAAAATTCCACGACTTGACCCATCGGGTGATTGATAGCGCGCATGTGGGCGTCTGACGCAGCTTTCTTCTCCAAGATTTCACCCGGCTTAGGGCCGCATTCCTGCCAAAGTGCTACGGACCATGCTGTGAGCGCAGCCCATTCATCTGCGCCAAGAGGCGAATCGAGCTGTTGGTCAGCGAGTCCGAGCAGACGACTGCTCCATGAGCGGTAGCTTTCGAAATCCCACAGCGCGGGGTTAATGGTAGGAAACAATTCCAACAGGAACCAGCGGCGAAAGTTAGCGTTCGCGCTCAACCATGGACAATCCCAACCCAACCGAGCCCACAATTCTGCCCCATCAGCTCTGTAGGCCAAAGCAGTGATGAGCCCCTTCGCCCACTCTTCGTTTTCCTTGGCCGCTTTGACGGCAGAAGAGAAATAGCCATCGCGCGTAAATACATCTCTGTGTTTTTCGCCTTCGAAACCGATAATCTCGTCGAGTTGTTCGCTCGGAGGACGCTTTAGGATTTCAGAAGGGGGAATTGGCGACTGATTGCTTTCGCGTATTTCGCCGACCGGCCAGTTGTCTTCAGGTTCAGCCTGTGGAGTTGGCATCCTGAGGCCTATACGCTGAAAAACTGCGGCAATCTCAGAGTCACCGGGAAAAACGAGTGCCAGGCGATTGAGAAACGCATCTCGAATCCACGTAGCTGCCGCAGAAATTTCTTCTGCACTCATGTTGGTGCTGTGCTCCAGCTGAGGAATCACCGACATCACGTCCAGAATGGCGTTTTTGTCCGCTGTGGACCACATGCTATAAAGCGCGGTGATGAGTGCTTGAGGGTCGTGCTGCAACTGTCCGCGTGAGGGATAAACAAGTCCAAGCTCCAAAATGATCGCAGCCTTTCGCGCGGGATCGAGTCGTCGATCTTCGCGAAGTGCCAAGTAACCAAGACGCCGCCAGAGTAACCGTTCGGATCTCAACCAAACCTGAATTTGATGCTCACAGATGCCTTCAAGTGCGGCCGATTGCTCCTTGATCAGTTGGCAGAGCATATCCGCCACGAAAGCTTCGGCGGACGTAGGATCGTATTCGTTCCGCGGCTCATCCACGACAATGCGAGATCCAGCCAACGGATCCCACATGTGATCTAGGGGGCCAAAAGCGGCATAGAGTTCATCAACGCTTTCGCCCAAAATGCGGAACAACCGGATGCGGTGTTCTGGTTGCCCGCGAATGGTGGCAAATGAGGCCCACGATTCCTTGAGGGTCTGGAGGTCGCCAAGTAGGGCCGCACGGGCGGACCACTGATCTTTTATATCGAGATACCTTACCGGCGATCTCCACTCGATGTGAACCTGTAGCAAGCGAGAGAAGAGCCCCATGGCGTGGTCGCTCAGACCACGGTGAGCAAGCCGGACGATGAGCCGGCCCAAAAAAACCGCATCTTGCATGCGCAAGTTGGAGCATCCTTGACGCAAAGAAACGAGCCAGTGGTCCAAGTGCGGGGACTTCCAAAGCGGATCATCGTCTTTGATCGAAATAGTGTGACTGATACACTCCTGCCAAGCATCAGGACCAAGCCTTCCGCCGAGTTTGGCGAACAGCTCTAACGCGGCAGGAACCGGCTCTGCTAACAGACGCCGCAACGCCCACCACAATAGTTTAACTTGGGGAGGAATCGGATGAACGGCACACACCTGTGGCTCGGCGAATGAACCCAATAATTTAGCCTCCAGTGCCCATGCGACCCAACGCAGGTCCTTGGCCGCTTCGAGAAACCAGACGACCTTATCGGAGTCGCCCAGCATCCGACGAAGAAAGTCCGCGTCGTCGAGTGAAAGCCTGAACCCAGAAATCGAGGCTGCATCGTTGGACGGTTCTAACGTAGATTCTCCGCCAACGGCAACGGCTGGAGATTCGGTGCGCTCGATAATCGTGCGCACACGCGCCATTTCATCCGAAGGATTTAGGCGCAAGAGTTCCAACCAGCGCTGCACTCCTTGCGTCAGTTCCGAATGATCTTCCGGAGCGCCGGGCGGTGACGGAATATGGCCATAGGGAATGGGAGTCACATGGATGCGATTCCACTTTTTCTCTCCTCCACGGAGCTGAAACGCATGGCGTTTCGCCGGTCCATGCTGTGAGAGGCCCTTTGCCAAATAAGTCAGCAAGACGTCATCATGGCTGAAGCCAACGAAGAGAACATTAAAGTTGGCGTAGAGACCTTGAAGGAAAGTTCTCGCCCATCCTTCAGACAGATAGGCGCGACCAAAATCGGCATCGGTGAGAACCAATCGGTCGGGCCGGTCGTCCACGTAGCCGTGCAAGTAAACCAGCCCATGAAAATCATGTCCCAAGGGCAAGGCGGGGGCGCGATAGGTCGGCAGCTCTTTTCCAAGCTCAGCCGCCGCAGAACTGAAGTGGCGGTCGAAGTTGGTGGTAACGATTCTGATTTGCTCTGTTTTAGGGAAAAGCTGCAGCAGATGTTCGTGAATCGGATTATGTCCCGGTGATGCCGAGATGATTTCGCGGGTGATGGCATGCACATCGCCACCAAGCCCCTTCCAATCTCCAAGAAGCACGTCAAAATCTGGCGGGCGTTCGGAAACAGGCTGCGCAAGGCGAACGCGAATTTGTTCAGTGAGGCCGCGGAAGGAGGGCAAGTTCGCGCGCCCGCCGCAGGACACTCCCGCACCGGCGAAAATCACCAAGTCGCCCGCGCCAAGGGCGGCCGCAACCTCGTCAGGAATATCTAGGGGGCCACAGATCATTCGTGTCAGACTTTAGTCGCATCATTGATGCGGGCTTCCAATGCGGTGAGAGTTTCGACGACCTCGGTCCAAGTCTGCGGCGGGCGGAAAAACATTTCCTGCATGGCGCGGTAGTCGTTGGCCAAAACTGCGAGCCGTTCGTCTGAGGGAATCAGTTTGAAGGTGCCCGGCACGGCGGTGGGGAACGACGCCCAAGCCGATGCGAAAAAGACCTGCTTATGCTCCACCACGCGGGCGCGGAGGTCGTCGCGACCGAGTGCGGCGACGCCAGCCGGCACCTGCGCGAGCGCGGCGAGGTCGGCGTAGTGGCGGGAGAAGCGTTCGGGCGTGGCCTTGTCGCTCGGGCGGTGCGCCTCGGCGTGCAGGATGGTGGCCTTCTCCCAGAAGGTGCGCTCGATGTCCAAGACGGGAACGTGGAAGCCAGTCTCGGGAAAGAGTTCGGGGAAGGCTTCGGCGAGGTAGGGCGCAATGGCTTGCTCGGCGACTGGCCAGCGGTCGGAGCGGGCGCCGCATTCGATCTTCACCACCGGGCGCACATAGGCCGCACCTGGGGTTTCGGTGAACGCTGATGAATAGGTAAAGAGTAGCGTCTGAGAATCGTCGGTCGCTACGTCGAGACTCCAACCGGTGGAGCCAAGCGCGGTGGTGAAACTCCGCCGGAGTGCAGGCAACACATCGTCGCGAAGTTTGGTGGCACAGGCGGCGGAGAGTTCGAGGAGAAGTTTTTCGCGCTGCTTGCGGCTGGTAGCAGCCTCGGGGTCGCGCTCGCCCACGAAGCCGAGCCACTCGCGACTGAGGGAGATGTCGATGTCTTCGGAGAACCGGTGGATGACCTTCCAGACTTTGGAAAGCGAGGTGCCGCCTTTGAAGATGAAGTGAGCCCGGGCATCAGGCAGATCGAAGAGCTGACGCAGCGTCCAGCAGACCCACGCATCCTTCTCCACCATGTGCTGGGCAATGCGGAGGCGCTCGGCGACCGCGCCAAACAGCTCGGCTTGCTCCACGCGGGAAAGAGTGAAGAAGGGAGGTTTAGGCATCGCGGCTTAGGTCTTCGAAAAGCGGCCGCATCCACGCCGGCACGTAGCGAATGTCTTCCTTCAACTGTTTCTTGGCCTTGGCATCGAGGCGGTCGCGTAGTGGACGCAAGCGCTCAGGAGTCAGGTGTATCCGGCCAATATTACGCAGCGCCTCGGCCACCCAGCCGCTAGAACGACCTGCGAGCATCATGGTGCGAGACGAACGTTTTTTAAACGATACATTGGTCCGCCCAATTGCCTCGGATGAAAGCGCCCGTCCTTGAACGCCGTAGGTGCTACGAGCGGCGACTTGGGCGCTCAAGCCAAGCATGTTTGCCGCATGGGCACCGGAGGGCAGGAGTTTCAAACCATCACGGCGGGCTATCGCAGCAACAATGGCGTCGCTGCCGGCGCCAACTGTTCCAATAAGCGGGTGCTCGCGGGGAACTTCATAAATGCCGCGACGAACACGCTTGATGGTCCCCGCCTTCACGAGACGGGTAAGCGCTTTGCCGACGGCGCGGGGATCGCCAAGATCCGCCAGATCGCTGGGCGTGAACGCGCGATCATACTGCTTTCGTCGGATACGGCGCAGGATGTCTGCAGAAAGTTGGCCGTAAGGTGTTTTCATTGGTAGGATGCCGAAAAAACTACCCTATATTTTCGGCATTACAAACGCTTTTACCGTCGATTTGCACAGGCTTGGCCAAGACGTAGGCAGCGGCTTCGACCATGGCGGCGTCCATGACGCCGTGACCGAGGTCGACGAGTAGCTCCGGCTGGAGCAGGCCGAGCACGATGTGATCGCGCCACTTGGTGAAGGAGGAGAGAAAGAAACAGGTGCGGGAGGTGATGGCACCGAGTCGGCCACCAGGGTGGAGGAGATCGCCGCCGCGCTCGACGAAGGCGGCGAGAATATCGTTGTAGCTATTGGGGTAGGCTTTCTTCGACTGCGCCTTGAACTGGGCCGACCATTCGCCGAACGGCGGGTTCATGACCGCGACGTCGTAGCGCTGACGGCAGACGTCGATAAAGGCGAAGCCTCGGGCGGCATCGTCTGCAAAGAGCTGCCGAGAGAAAGTGGCGCCGGCTTCCGCTTGGTGGGCATAAGCCGAGAGCGCGGCGTAAATGGTTTCCTCTGCTCGCTCCCAGAACGTCGCGTCGGTGATACCGGAAAAATCGATGGGCAGTTCGGGCTGAGGCGCAGCCTTGGGACGGGATACGGCGACGATGTCGGCTTTGCTGAACAGTTCTTCCTGCTTCTTCTCAAAGCGGTATGTTTCGGCCCAACGCAACTTGGCGGTGTGCACGAAGTCGGTGATATGCTCTTCAATCTGGAGCAACGACCCGGCCTCACCTGCGAGCTTCATGCGTTCAAAGAGAGTCGCGACCATCTGCCCGATGGCGGGTTGCCGGAGAGAGTCGCAGAAGGTTTTGAGTTGCTCGGCATCGCCCGGCATGGGCTCGGCGCAAACGATGTTGGAGCGTTTGACCTGGGGGCGTTGGCCGGCGGCCAACCCAAGAGTTTGCCATTCTTTTTGAGCGCGCAACCAGAGCGCGAGGCCGGCGATCTGAGCGGCGCGAGGATCGATGTCCACGCCGTGGATGTTGCGCTCGATGATGAGGCGGGGGACGTCTTTGAGAAAGTCGGCCTTGGTGGTGTAAACGGTGCGGAGGGGGACCAGATCGGTTGGCCGCGAAAGTGCGGATGCACCTAGCTTCTCTTCCAAGTCCCAAGCTTCTTCGTAGATGACGCGGAAGAGATCGAACGCGTAGAGACCGAAGTGCATGGAGCCGCACGCCGGGTCGAGGAGACGAATCGTCCGTGGGTCTTTGAGGGGACGGTAGGGGACGAAGATGGGTCGATGAGCGTCGACACCGTCAGCACCAGCACCAGCAGGAGAATCCAAAAGCATTTTCCTCAAAGCGGGCCAGAGGACACGCAGCACGGCATTTCCGGAGGCGCGATCCGAGTCAGAATAATGCCCGTGCCGAAGCACGTCGCGCTGATAAGCGAAAAGAACACACCACAGCTCCAAGGGCCGACCCCCAGGCAAAACACCGGACTCCACCAAGGGGGTGTAGTGGGTGGCGACAAAATCGTCCCAGGTCCGGCCAACGCGGGCGATTTCAGCGTAACCGTCGATGGCGAGCCCAAGGTCGGAAAGCTCGGCGAGGGTAGGGTCTTCCGGCAGTTCTTGGAAATTGCCAGCGAGGATGAGCGCACGCACCCACGGGGCGGCCTCATCGAGGTGGGAGATTACAGACAGGTTGCCGAGAAAAACTTCGTTTGGCCGACGGACGAGATAGCGGCAGCGGTCACGAAGCACGCTTTCGCCGCGCGTCATCTCATACCAAATTCGACCAAGGGTGTTGTCGGTGAGAAACTCGACGACGTAACGCGGGGTGAAGAACTGGTTGCGGACGGCGAGTTCACGACTGTTGCGGGGTGCGGCGGATTCATCGCGCATCTTCCGCCGTTCGACCGGGTCATTATAATATTGATAAGTCCAACCAATGGTTTCGTCGGCACGCCAAACACCGGAGAGTCCCGGCTCGTTGAGCTTTGCCAGCACGTCTTCAAGTGCGCGACGAGCCGGCCACAGAAGCGAAGCGGAATCGTGGCGATTGAAAAGCACCCCAACCTCGCGACCGATCTCGTCACAGAGACACTCCAGATAAAGTCGGTAGCCCTTGTCGGGCAAAACCGCGAGGCCGGGGGCGAGACCGGTAAACTCTTTGAAGCCGGTGGATTCCTGACCGCGAGAGACGCACTCCTGCACAAGGCCGCGGGCCTCCATCATCTTGAACGCGGCAAACCGGTTCAGGAACGTGAAGGCGCTTTCGCGCATAGTAGCTGCGACGGACTCGGCGGCGGATTCGCCCTTGGCGCGGCGGCGTTCGATGGACGCGACGATCTTGCCGCGAATGAAGCGCTGCTCGGCCGTTAACGTAGACGAAGGCGTCGCATTGATCCGCCCATCGGGAAAAATGTCGAAGGTGCCTTCGAGTTGGCGCGCAAACTCCTCTTCCAGCAGCCAGCGCGCAGCACGCGTGGTGTTTTCAAGGAGTGTGCGGATATCTTTTTCCATGGAGCTATTGGATGAAGACTTTTTTGCCTTCGCCGATCTGCTGTTCGCAGGCCTGACGCAAAGCGGTCAAAGCCCCATCCAGTTGTTCCTGCGTTTCGATGGCCCCTGAGAAAAACTTATTCAGGGGGAGACGGACGATACGAGTGCCGTCGATCAGTCGCAGCATTTCCTCGATCACCTTTTGGGTGCGTCCCGGACACGCGTCCACATCGGCCCGAATGAGAGGAATCGTGTGGGTGGTCGGAGCGGGGGCGGCGCAGGCGTTGAGCGGCTGGAGCAAGCGTTGTTGCTGTTCCGCCGGCACGTCGCTCCACCCCGGAACCGACTTCACCGCTTCAATTGCGAGGTTGTAAACCTCGGTGCGTTCGGCGGAGGCCTCCGCATGGAGACGATTGTGCTCCGCACGCAAGGCTTCGGCATGCTGGCCGATGACCGGGATGGATTGAAAAAACGTCTCGCGAGCGAGGAGGTCTTCAAGGTCGGTCGCACGTTCTGCGAACTTGGGGTCAAGGTCGGGCTCGCCTTTGAGAAATACCCATTCATCGCGCAATGCGGTGCGGGCGTTGCGCAAGGTGACGAGGGCGGGCTCCGTGAGTTTTTCGGATAAGTCCGAGGCGCGTTTGATCGCCTCCTTGATCTGCTTGAATGCGCCGTTGAACGCGAGGATGGCCTGCTCGTCGGCGGTTGTGCGGATGACCTTGGTCTGGTCTAAACCCTGAAGGAGAATGGATGCACCCGGGAGCGAGTTTGCGACCAGCAGGGTGTGCATGGCGGCAAAGTCTTCCTCGGGCTCGATGCAGGCTTGGCGAATCGTCGTGGCCACAGCCGCCGGACTGGAAATGTCCGGGATCGTGGTCCCGAACACTTCCTTGAAGGAGTCGGCCGCCAAAACAAGCTGGGCGAAATCCATCGCCTGCTTGGGGCGGAAGCTGGATGCGCGGAAGGTATTGTTGTTGGTAAAAATGTTGCGGGTATCGACCGAGAGGGCCGATTCCACGAGTTTACCTTGAGCGGTGACATCGATCAGGCCGGCGCGGAGCAGACAGGCAACGAGCAGGCGCACCACCTCAAAATCCCAACCGAAGGGTTCCTTGTCGAACTCATCGGCCAAGTATCGGCCGGTTGCTGTTTCCCCGTAGCTCACGCGGTTCTGAATGCGGGTTAGCACCTCCAGCAGCGGATTAGAATCTGTCTTGAAGATGGTCTGCCCATTGTCGCTACGGAGTAATCCCAACGTGGAGAAAACCGGGGGCAGGCCGTGGAGATTCGTGACAATAAGAACCGAATCCAAATCAGCCTTGGTGACACGCGCAGCAGCCTCTTCAAAGCGGTCGAAAATCTCGGGGATAGCCTTGGCGAGCGTGGCTTCGGCGACTTTGGCCACTTCGGCGCTGCCTTCTTCGGGGCTGCGGTCATTGCCTCGGAAGTAGATCGAGCCGGCGAGAATGACCTCGCGCAGCAGGCGACGAAGCTCGTCGGCATGGCGCGCCTGACGGCGTTTTTCCTCACTCACGAGAGACACCTCTGCCTGAGTGCGGGCACCACGTTCCTTGGCAGCGAGGATCTGTTTGGAGCGGAAATACTCCATCATGTGGTGCTCAATCTTCTCGTTGAGGCGGGCGGCCCAGAAGACCTGCTTCGGCTCGCTTTGACTGCGGGCGCGAAGATCTTTTTGAGACTGAGCAAACTCTTTCTCGTTGGCGCTCAACGCGAGATAGAACGTCACGTCACCTTCGGCGACAGGACGGTCGTTGAGCGTAAGAGCGGCTTTGAAAAGTTTAACCCCAAGGAGATTGTGGCCGGGTGTGGGTGTCCAAAGTTTCAGCACCGTTTCGCGCAGAGTTTCGTTGGTGTCGGCGGGCTTGGGTGTGACTCCGTCGCGTTGCTTCTCCCAATCATCTTCGGCGGGCGTCGGGATGCGATAGCCGTCGTCCCCAAGGCGCACCTGCTTGTTCTTTTCCAACTCGGCCAGGGCCTCCTTCACCAGCGTGACACAGGAGTCGGCATCGATACTGGCATGGAGGCAGGCTGCAATGTTTTCGGGGGTGCGATGGAAGGTGGGGACGAATTGAAGGAGGCAGATGGTCTTCGCGACCTTCTCGGCGAAGGGGTGTGACACCTTGGCGGGGATGCCGGAGATTTTGCTCTTCAGTTCGCTGGAGATGTTGCCCGAGACGAGATCGTAAACTTGATCGATGCGGACCAAGGCGCCGACGGGTTGCTCAGCCAGTGCGACGTCTTGGTGAATGAGAAGCTGCTGGGCCAGTTTGATGATGGTGCGGTTGGCGCCACCGACGTGCCGACTGGCACCACCTTGGGTGCGAAGGCCTGACACCACATTGATGATCAGCTCCACCTGATAAGGAAGGAGCGGGTAAAGTTTGATGAACGATTCCGCCGTAAGGTCAGGCAGCGGGTAATCGGCTGTGACGTTGGTGCAGGTGGAGATGCGACCACGGTGTTTGTCGAATTCCTTGCGAAGTAAGGTTTCGCCGAGCGCGTTCTTGGAGAGGATGCGTTGGCTAGTGACCTCGGAAATGTCGGAGGGCTCCAGGTGAACCTGAAGCGGGAAGCGGTCCATGAGACGCGCCAGCTCGACGCGTTTGTCATCGAGGCCGCCTACGAGTTCGGTGAGCTTTTCCTGGGAGGTGACAACCAGCCACATCTTGCCCCGGCCAACCCGGCCCAAACTTTGAACCAGTGCTTGGAGATCCAGCATCTTCTGGACATCGCGAGCGACGAACTGGCCAACCTCATCCACCACGAATACCAAGGTGCGACCAGGACGACGGCGCCCCATCAGGTCTTTGCTGCGTTCGGCGAGCAACCCGGGGGTGACATCGGCACGGTTGTGCGCCGCCTTCACCCATGAGTCGGCGACCGGATAAGTGGCGTGGTCCAATTCGGACATGACTCGACTGGCCTGACTCAGGGCGAATGCGATCTTAGCCTTCTCCGTGTCCCAATTCTTCTGAAAAACCGCGTGATACTTTGCCTTGAATGAATCGAGCAGGCCCTCGGCCTCCAGGTCGATTTCGAGCTGAGCGAGATCCAAGCTGTCGGCATAGCCCAGTGCCTTCACAAAGCACCGATGCATGATTTCAGTCATGGTCTGGCTGCCGGCTCGGATGCCGCGATCAGTGGAGACGTCGAAAATAACGGCTTCAGTGGGGATCTTCTCAGAAATTTGTTTGAGAATGACCTGGAGCTTTTTGCTATCCGGGCGGCGATTGGCGAGACGGGCAGCGGCGCCTTCGTTAAGGATATCACGATTGGACAACGCCAGACCCAGGAGCTTCGCGAAGCTGGATTTACCCGAACCGAAAAAGCCCGACACCCAAATACCGATGCCTTCGTGCGGATTGGCCGGGGTTTCCTGATAGCGCTCCAGCACCCGGATGAAGTGATCCAGAATGGAGTTCGTCATCACATATTCCGCGATCTCGGACTTGATGATCTCGACGTCGTTTTGATCGACCTTGATCACCTCTTCGATGTTGTCGGCGACGGGGCGGGCTAGAATATCCTTGATAGCGGTCATTGAAGGGATGATCAGAAAATGCGGGGACGATAGTTCGGGTCGGGCTCCAAAACGCCCATGAACTTAAGGCCGGTGGGGCCTTCGAGTTCGCCGGGATAAAACAGCACAGCTGGGACGTTGAGGCGGCCCTTGAGTTGTTCGAGCAGTGCGTGAGTGCGATAAACCGTGAAAAGGGCGCCGGCGCGGACGATGAACACGACGTCCTTCAAGGGATCTTGATCAGCCGGTAGGCGTTCGGCCACGAGATCCACCAATGGGCGGTAATCGGCGAGGACGTTATGCACGGTTTCGATCATCGCGGATAAGCCGGTGGTCTTTTCCGTTTCGCGGATGGCCTCGATGTCCATTTCTTGATCTGCGAGCGCGGCGGACAGGCACTCGGCCAAAGAGATGGTTTTTACGCGTTTCCCTCGGTTTTCGAGACGGATGCCGAGCAATCGAACTTCCTCCCGCAGCTCAAACTCTACGTCAGGGCTGTAGTGGAAGATCGCATAAGGCATGTCGTGGTAAGCGCCGAGTTTGGCGCGTGGATCTGTGGCAGACAGCACGGGCTCCAAGGTGACTTTGAGGCGTTCCTTCCAGGTATTCATTGGGTAAGGGAGCGAGCGAATTCAGTAAGGGTGTCGTAGGGGAGCGCCAGCTCTCGAATGGTGCCTGCTTGCTCATAGCGCAAGCGGCGGAATTGGTGGAGATTAAGCAACTCTCGCTCTATATCTGCGGGGCTTATCAAAAATAAGCGCCACCGAGGGGACTCAACCGCCCGGGAGACGCTGGGAATCTCTGCGTTCAGACTGTAGAGGCCGTAAAGAAATGCGTCGTCCGGGATGGCTATATGCGTAAAGCGGCGGCGAAGTTGATCAGTGACCAACCCAAAGGCGGCAGCCATGCGCAGCAGATCACGCGCAAGCCGAACTTGGCCATACGCAGTCAATGGAGCGCCCAGTATCCGTTCGCGGTCAATTTCCGCAACGAAGGACGCCACGGCCTCCGTGTCGAATGCGGCGATATCTTCTAGGCGCTGCCGAAAGAGGAACTCGTCTACGAAACGGCGAAAGAGACCGTCCGTGGAACCAAAGTGCCAGAGCAGGAAGAATCGCCAGCGTTCGAGCGGGTATTGGGCCTTCGCCAAGATGACCAACGACTCGATGGAGTCGCCTTGGGCGAAGCGACTGGATAGCGTGGTGGTAACCTCGTGCAACCAGCTCTGGTTCTTTGCGCCAAGGGGATTTTGTTCGCGGATACGCGCCAAATTTTCCGATAAGGATTCATCCAGCTCCCAGTGAGAAAAAATACGGTAGGTCTCCTCTATGAGGGCGCCTTTGCGTAAAAGCCGGGTGGAAAGACTTGGACTAGTTTTCCCCATGGTCATTCGGAGCGAAGATAAGGCACGGCGAGAGCGCCTTTGCCCCCCAATGAGAACGAGGCGGCTAACAGCTTGAGAGCAGCATCGTCAGGTGAACCGCTACCCGGCAACTGCACGGCCTTGCCTTGCGCTGAAAGCTTAAGTTCCTCGAGTTGATTGCGGGTAGTGCTATCGGTGGCGTCCAAAACGGTGAGTAAATCGAGCAAGGATGAGGCCGCCGGAGTAGAAAGGACTTCAAAAATAGGGATGAGGGGAGCCGGTTCACGGCACCACGCTTGCCATTGGAAATCCAAGGCGTCCTCGATCACCGGAGGTAGATTCCACAGGGTATAACAAGCGGGAGGGCTAAACACCTCGGCACACCTCGCGGAGGCCACCGCAAAGACGACGCGGGCTTGGGCAAAATAGTGGGTTGAGGGGAAACCACGGCTCAATCCCACCTTTCCCAATCGGCCCAGAACGCCTCTCGTGTTCCACCAGCCAGCAACATCCATCTCACCGTGTCTCGCAACAGCGAGGCGCAGTTTCAAAAGAAGCAAGGAGTCGATGGATGGAAGTAATTTGGCCTGCATGGGTTGCGGCGAAAAAAGAGCGTTAGCAGTTAGCAAAACGGCAGAGGCGGGGGGGTGCCGAGGAGAATCTTGTTCCCGGAACAAATACTGGCCATTCGATGCGTGCGGTGCATTGACGCTCTGAGCCGGCCGGCCTTGGTGGACGGCCCACCGCTATGGCTCTGATGCATACGGCCATGCTTTTATCTGGCCATAATCCAACATCAGTTCGGTCAATGAGACGCATGGGAAATCGTCGATGAACGATTTCGCGATACACGGGTAGAGGGTAACCATAACCGGCGCTATTCGGGGATCAGTCGGTATGCCGAGAGCCGCAGCAATCGCCGCTCTCTGGGATTTAACCCATTCAATTTTTCGGCGAAATTTTTCGGCATAGGAACCTTTGCGACCAACAAAAGTAGACACATCGTCACGCCAAAACTTGGCCTCGATCCCACTGTAGACCATTTTGGCCTCGGCGATAACCAGCAGGCGATCCGTTTGGCTGTAACCGATGAAATCAATTTCCCCAACTTGCTCCGGAATTTGAACTGCATTTGCCGAATGTCCAACTCGCCCCTTTGCCCTTCCACCTGCGATGCCTAGTTTGAAAAGGTTCTTAGCTACTACGTCTTCGAACCATAATCCAGATTGGCGGGATAATACCTCCAAGGCTTTGTCGATATCAGGGTGATGCCAGTCCGTAGGTAATCGCTTGTAGCACACTCCATTGACTAGGTGGATTAGGCTCTCCCTCGCCATTTCACGGGAAAAAGCGAGGTGCATTCCTGTTTCATGAGGAAACTCAAAGAAGCCACGTCGATATGCTC
This sequence comes from uncultured Opitutaceae bacterium, assembly GCA_967755175.1. Classification (GTDB taxonomy): domain Bacteria; phylum Verrucomicrobiota; class Verrucomicrobiia; order Opitutales; family Opitutaceae; genus Rariglobus. Next base: position 39,841 of record CBRAFO010000010.1, read on the forward strand.
GATTTTCTTGCTTAGGATTCCACACCACCCGGCCTTCTTCCTCCATGCGCTCTGGGTAAACCGTAAAGCCTGCGAGCATTCTCTCTACCGCAGCTTGAGGCTCCCCATTACTTGTGAACTGCGCGATGAGTTTCGCCCGATCAATAAACAACGTAGGGAAGGCATTTGGGGCTGGATGGCAATTTTCGATAATGCGGCCGATGCCGGCAATAAAACGAACGTAGCTCCATCCATAGCAGGCCTCAAAGACGGGATTCAGAACCAAGGCATGCTTTTCCGTTTCGATATCAAACTGATGTCCTTCGATAAAGGCGTGGCGATGATTACGATCTCGTTCGAGCCTGGACATAAGCTCGACATCATAACCAGAAAACCGGCCATCAACATGGACTTCCCAGTCAACTGTTTCGCCCGGTGGATGGATGGTCACAAAAGAATCCTGAGGGAATACACCATGGACCCGGTGACTCATTTCAGCCATATCGACCATCATCTCGGCACAAAGCAGTGCTTGGTCCATGGCTCGAACGGCATCGCGCCGTGATATTTTCAGAACTACTTTCGGTGCCTGCATGGAGATCAGCTCGGCGAGATATTTCATGGCCCGCCGAAAGTTGCCTTCGGTATTGAGCCAGTGCCTTTTTTTGACCGGATCAGATATCCCTTGGCCGTGCAGTATGTGCGTAGCCTGTTCGTATTGGTTGAGCACGAATTCAAGAGCATCGCGCGTTGCGATTTTGGGGATCAGCGAGGTAAGTTGGGTCGAGAAAAACGAGAACTGGTGTTGGATGATCGCGTTTGTGACCTCGGGGTCCCGGTAGTTACCTACTCGATATTTACTGACAAGGTGAGCTCGTGCTGCGGCACGCATACCTTGTTCGATCTCCCAAGACCATCGGCCGATTAGTGCAGGTCCGTAAGATTCAAACCTCATACAATCATCGCTTGCCCATTATCTCTCACCGTCAAGAACTGAAGGCTTGGGGGATTAAGTTGATAGCTAAAAGCGCCCCTTGCCGGACCCTTCGCTCAGTCGCCACTTCACCTCGCCTGAATCTCCGGGACTCAATCGGGAGTCCCAGCCAGCTCGTAGCACTGGTTATTCACGTGAAACGGCTACACCTACTCCGTGAAAGCACTACACCAACTCGGGTATGATTTACGTGAACAGACTACACCAACGCCCACGTGCAAGGACTACACCTTGCCGGAGGTGCCCATGTATGGGAATTCACCTATAAAAAGAGAACCTATAGGGACCAACCTAGAAACAGGGCTGTATGCCGCCTCTGGCGGCAGGGGAAACTACCCGAGATGGAAAGTTCACAAGAGCCGTCGCGACGACCGCAATGGCCTCATTTCGTTTCCTACGACAGCAGATGGACGCATCGGCGGTGTAACTGAACAACGACTCGCTTCTACCTCCTCTGCCCTCAACACGTCATTCCAGTCCTTTACGTCCCAACCCGCAACGGCCGGAACTACTCTGCGCACGCGGGCTAGGAGGGCTCCACCTAGCGCTTTGATGCGACCAAGGAAGGCGTCCCATCCACTTCGCCCAGCGGCATCGTTATCCAAGGCCACCGCCACGGGCAGCTCACGCCGCAGAACCATTTCCAGAGCCTTTTCCGGAATCGAGTTTCCGGCCACGCTCACGACCCGCGCTCGCCGGCTCCGCTGATAATAGGACAAGGCGTCGATGGGAGACTCAACAAAGACCAGTTCATCGGCATCAATGATCGTCGGACCAACAGCAAAAAACGCCTCTGTTTTTGACCCGATACATCGCTTGGGTTGATCATCGTCATTCAAGCTGCGGAGGGTTGCCCCCAACGTTTTCCCATCGCTGTCCAGGTGTCGAAAAACACACCACGGTCGGAGAACTCCCCCAGCCTGTCGTTGAAAGCTTCCGTGGAGCAGGCCCGCGTTGATTTGTTCATCGATCACCGACGGGGCCAAATCACGCCCCTGAATTAGATACGCTCGCGCCAGCTCCGTGGCTTTGGCATCAGGCTTTGCGAAGTAGTTCCAGAGATCCGCAAACGTGCGCTTGGGAGTCGCCGCCACCAATTGCGCGGCAGCCACCCGCACGGCCGCAGTTGTCTGCGCCACCGACCATTGACCGGACAACCAACCCACGGCCTCGGAAAATGGACACGCCATCAGGTGCATGACCAAATCGATAGACTTACCACCACCCTTCCCTGCCTTGTGATCATACCACTTCTCGCCCGTGACAGAAATCGCATGCTCCCCCGTGCGCCACATCACCGAAGCGCCCTCTCGTTTCCCCTCGCCCCAACCGAGACGCACGAGGACATCCGCGAGCGGAAGATCACGCACCTGGTCCGCTAGATTCCGGAACGCGGTCTTCGTCGAGGCCAGCTCCGCAGACAGCTTTTGATTACTCGCACGTGTCTCCTTTTCGGCCCTTCGCGCGGAAGTCGCATCCTTCGCCAAGGCCTCTACTTTTTTAGCAGCTTCAAGCACGGCCTGCGTCTGCTGGTTTGCGGCTTTGACCACGCGTTCCGTGTAAGCCGATGAACTCTCAAAAAAACCCTGCGGCGGTTCCTTTGAACCCGATCCAAGCGCCGCCAGCGTAGCCTCAGATAGAAGCGGTGCGGGCTCCTGTATCTGCCCGTAAAACGACTGAATGGAGCGATGCTCGGCAACGCTGCCGCGAACCCCACGCTCAAGCCCCAAATCGGCGACCGCTTGAGCGTAACGATCCTGCTGCTGAGTCAGCGTGACTGGATTAAAAAGCTTCTTCCCCGACAACCACACCGAGCCATCTTTGGCGGTCATCAGAGGCACGACGTAAGCCGCAAGATGCGGTGTCGTTTCATCCAGATGCATTGTAACCGAAAGGAGATTCCGCCCAAACTCTCGTTGAAGCCACGCAACGGCTCGCGCCTGCCACGCCAAGCGTAGTTCCCTGCGTTTCTCATCGGATGGAGCTGCACTAAAAAATTCCGGAGAAACACCGACGAAAAGTTCCTGCGCGAGGACTGCATTGGGTTTCCGTTTGGCTTGTTCGGTTGCTTCGCGCCACGCCGCGACAAGTGTTGCTGGCGAAGGGATGCGCGAATCGAAGCCCACGAGCTGTTCATTTTGAGGCGTGCGCGTCTGATCCACATTCGGAGTCGTGCGAGTGCGAGCGTTATGGCTGGCGGACGCGGAGAGCGCGCCGACTGACTTCAGTTTCGCAACACGATAGATCGCATAAGGCATTTTCTTCCTCCGGTAGGGACTGGGCGTGCGCAGCACGCATAGCGACGATTCCATCGTCGCGTGGCACCGACTGCGGAGCAGTTGGTTGGTGGATTGGGCGTATCGGAATCCGATACGCAAGGGGTGCAGGGGCTCGCCCCTGCCTCACGAAGGCTGCGGAGCAGCCGATACCACCCCCTCTCCAGAGGGGGTGGTATAGTGAGTATACTAGCGAAGCGGGCTACTTGAGAAAAAAGCCACGATCACACTTTGGGTGCGGGCGTCACGACGGGCGCAGCTTGAGGCGGACGCACGCCTGCCCCCTGCCCCGCCGGTGTTTTCGCAACCACCGGCGGTCGGTATGCGATCACGGCTTTGCGTAGCGCGCGTATGGCGCGCGCACGAATGTCCTTTTCAAGAAAGCTCGCCGCAGTGCTCCGGATTTCGGGAGCGAAGGACGTTCCGGGATAAGCTTCGGCCGTAGCCTCAGCGAGTAGTTCAGGTATGGTTTTCATGTTTTTTATGTGCGCTTCTTTGAAGCGCAAAAGAGATCACGGCTCCCGCCGTTGCACGGGGAGTTGCTTGGCCGGATAAAGGGTGATTCCGCCCCTGATGAACTTGCAGTTCAGCGTGGGCCAAACGGCATGCACGCGCCGGAACTCCAGCCTACAGTGACGGGCAAATTCCTTCGGCTCTGCGTAGTCCGACCCAAAGTGAGCGCTCAATGTGCGCCACGTCAGCGACAGGGGATGCCGCAACGTGTAGAGCCGGTAGGACAGCCAACAGAAAAGATCCAACGCGAGGGGGGAGTCGCGCAGTCCGCGAATCGCACCCATGTCCAGCGGCACGGGATGCCTCAAAATCTCAAGGAACACCCCTTCATTCAGGATCGTGAAGCTCAAGGGTGCCGTGCCGTCAGCGTTCGTGGCTTTCGTGCTCCACAGCACAAAAGTGTCAGCGAGCGATCCATTACGACCGATAGCCACCCGTTCGTTTTTGAACGAGAATCGGATGTTGGCGTTCAGCAAACGGGTGAGCTGCTTTTTGACCGCGTCGATTCGTCGGCCCTCGATAGGGAGATGAAGGGCGCGCAAAAATTCAGACAGGGATCGGCCAAAAATAACCTTGGGGCAGCGCGTCTTGACCACCTCCGTGACCAGAAAAAGCACGAGCAAACGGGCGACCGCACCATAAGGATAGCCGACCGGCACCACTTGTCCGTTTTCCGATACGAAACCCTGCTGGATGGTCAGAATCGCGTCTCCGTTGGTGCGCGACCACACCTTGCACTCCGTGCCCGGATCGCTGTGTGGCAAATTCGCGATCAGAAACATCCGCGTGCTGAAGCCAACGTCGTCCCGATCTTCGGCGCTTCGCTCCCAAATCACTCGCGCCAGATCGAGTCGTCGCAGCTCAGTGCGAGTGAATGCGCACATCGAGTTCGGCTCCTCCGAACTCATTCGCCCCCCTCCTCATCAGATTGGGTTTCAGGCAGGCTCCGCAGGTATTCGATCAGACTGGCGTGATCCACCAGCCGGATGCCTCGCGAGGCCCCGCGCTTGCGCAGCAAGCGACTCTTCACGGGCGGCCGGTAGTCATTCAGAGGAGAAGGCAGCACCAGTTCGTTCATGGTGCTGCGCGAAAGCCCGGTGATCGGACAACGCTGCCCAGGCTGAGGGAGTCGGATAAAAACGGCCGAGACCGCGTGGGTGGCCAACTGTAAGTCGCCACGGGGAGGTTCAGGGATGTCGTGCATGTCTGCGCGGCATTTTGCCTCAACCTCCGAAGGACCGTTATTCCCCAGTATTCACGCGAATCGTGGGGACACTGGGTCCCTCTCCGCCGAGGGCTTCCAGCCCGTTGATCCCCGCTCAAACGACCACGCCTCAATTTTTCGTTCTGCCGAGCTTTCGGCGCTCTGCGACATCCCCGTCGGAAGATGATTTGTTAGGACTTTAGGCCCTTTTCGTTAGGACCAGTGCGGCGATTCCGGGCACAAAAAACCCCGTAACCTTTTTAGGGTTACGGGGTTGCCGTAAAATGGAGCAGGCGAAGAGACTCGAACTCTCGACGTCCACCTTGGCAAGGTGGTGCTCTACCAACTGAGCTACGCCTGCTTGAGAGAGGTGGAGAACAAGACCCGAGACGCCCTTCGTCAACAGCGTTTTTTAAATTCGTTCGATTATTTTTCGGCCCAGAGGAAACCGAATACCGAGGCCTCCGCCGAGCTACAGAATCCGCTTAGAGAAGCTCCAAATCGAAGATCTGTTGGTTGCGCACTTGGATCGGCAACGACACCAGCTGGGCTTTTTCCCACAGCGGCACCGAGTCCTCGCTGAGCAAGTAACGCAAGGTGCCCTGAAGACGCTTGGCCGCGTCCTTACGAAACACCAGATACACCGGAAGTCGGATCGGATAATCGCCCGTATGAATATTCTCCTGCGTGGGACCGAAGGCCACATCCTGCCCGCGTCGTGCAACCAAGAGCGTTTTCAAACGAGGCTGGTTGGCTGGCGGCAGCGGCATGATCGCCATGCCGCCTTCGTCACCGCGAATACGCGCCAAGGTCTCCGCCACCCCCGCCTGCACACCCACCGTGGGCCGAAGCGCCGGTGAGGCCATCACCGTGTAACGAAACAGATCATAGGTAAGACCACCGCCCGGGCCGGGGATATTCGGGAGGATGTTGCGGGACGCCCACTCTCCCGCCACGCCGAGATCGCTCCATCGCTTGAGGCCCGACTGGGCATCATCGCCATAGATCGCGTTGAGCTGAGCGATCGTGATCTGCGTCAGCGGCAATGCCGCCGGCACCACCACCACCGCCGTGTGATACGCCACCGGCAAGGCCACATACGGAGCACCGGGAGGTTTCTCGCCTGGGGCAAAAACCACCACGGCAAGATCGGCCAGCCCCGCATTCAACTGCTCCAGACCTACGCGACTGCCTTCCATGGCCAAGCTCAGCCCGAGTTCGTTCCGCTTGGAGTAAGCCGTCAGCGTGTCCGTGAAGTCCTTCCCCAAAAGATCGGAGCCGACCATGCGCACCTCGGCGCGTCCAACGGTCAGCGAACCAACCAACACCAACAAAATAGAGGTAAAACGCATTTGAATGAAAGCTCACCGAGCAAACTTCCCTCATGCGTCGAAGCAACCCCTAACCCAATCTCTTCCCCGCCCTATTTCCATTCTCGTTCCCACCCCAAACAGCCCATCATCCATCAATCACATCAAGCTCGGGCCACTGCGTAAGCTTACGGTGCAACGTGCGTCGGCTGATGCCCATCAGTTCGGCCGCCTTCGTGCGGTTGCCTCGCGCCTTGATCAACGCTTCGCGCAACAAGCGCTTCTCGTTTTCCTCCACCGACAACGACGCGCCGCCGGAAGTCGCTGACGCGGTCGCTCCACCGCCATTGGTCAACGCCAATAGTCCGCCGTTGCCGCCGCCACCACCGCTACTACCCGATGCGGGCAATGCAAGACGCTCGCCACGGTAGCGCGGATCGAGATCGTATTCGGTAAACTTGGCGCCGCGGTGCATGACCACGATATTCTCCGTGAAGTTGCGCAGTTCACGGATGTTACCCGGCCAAGGATAAGCCTGCAGGTAGCGCAGCGCGCCTGGTTCAATCGTGAGCGGCGGCACACCGTTTTCTTGCGCGAAAAACTTAATGTAATGCGCGAGCAGCAGAGGGATGTCGTCCGGGCGATCGCGCAAGGGTGGCAACGTGATGCGCACCACGTTCAGGCGAAAAAACAGGTCTTCGCGAAACTTCCCTTCGCGCACCAGCTTTTCGAGGTCGCGATTAGTCGCCGCGACCAGCCGCACATCGAGCGCAATCGGCTTCGAACCGCCCACGCGCTCGATGGATTTCGTTTCCAGAAAACGCAGCAGTTTCACCTGAGTGGACGCGGAGATTTCCCCGATCTCATCGAGAAACAGCGTGCCTGTGTCCGCCGCCTCGAAGCGGCCCACGCGCTTTTCCATCGCCCCCGTAAACGCTCCGCGTTCATGGCCGAAGATTTCACTCTCCAGCAGATTCTCCGAAAGCGCCGCGCAATGAACCGCGATAAACGGCGCGCGGGCACGCGGACTGGCCTGATGAATCGCCTGCGCGATCAGCTCCTTGCCCGTGCCGGATTCACCGTCGATGAGGATGGTCGCCTTCGAGGGCGCCACGAGGCGCACCCGGTCGATGACATCCTTGAGCTTGTCCGAGTGACCGATGATGCCCTCGACTTGGAACTTCTCGTCCAATCGTTCGTTGAGCTGCTTGACCTCGACCTCAAGCGTCCGTGCCTTGAGCGCCCGTTGCATCAGCACTTCAAGGCGTTCGATGTTCACCGGCTTCGTAAGGAAATCGACCGCGCCGCGTTTCATCGCCTCGACGGCGGAGTCGATACTGCCGTAAGCCGTCATCATGATGACGGCGGGCTTGTTGGGCAGTGCCAGCGCCTTGTCGATGACCTTGAGTCCGGATTTACCCGGCATGCGCAAATCGGTGAGCACCACGTCGAACTCCTGCGAGTCCATTTGGTTAAACGCCTCCTCGGCGTTGGCGGCCATGGAAACGTCGTAGTCGTCCTCCAGTGCCTGGCGGAGACCATCGCGGGTGTGTTTCTCGTCGTCGACGATGAGCACGCTTGAAAGCATGGCGCCATCAACGCGAGGAACCGCCCGCTGGTCAAGGCGCAGGGATGCCCGCGGGGGATCGTCTAAAACCGGCCCGCCACACGTCGGGGCCGGACTGCTTCAGCGCAGCATTTTCACCCGGCGGTTTTTCTGCGGAAACTGGAGCGTCACCACGGTGCCAACGCCCGGGTTGCTCTCCACTCCCACCTGGCCGCCGTGCTCGCGCATGATGCGCTGAACAATCATCAAGCCCAACCCGTGTCCGCCTTGTTTCGTCGTGTGATAGGGCTGAAACAGTTTCACCAGATCAGACTGCTTGATGCCGCTCCCGCTGTCGCCGAAGAGCAAATACACGTTCTCGTCATCGGAGATCGTCTTGATGCGCAGGGTGCCGCCCGGCTGCATCGCCTCCATGGCGTTTTTGATAATGTTAAAAAACACCTGCTTAAGCTGATTACGATCCGCCATCACGACCGGCAGCCGATGGGAGACCGCCGCCTCGACCTTGATGCCACGGTCGGCCAGCTCGCGTTCCTGAAAGCGCAAAACCTCCTCGATGACCTCACCGAGATTCGTGTCGGCCAGATCGGGCGGACGAGGACGGATCGCCTCCAGAAAATTCGTGACGATGCCATCGAGCCGCAGCACCTCCTCCTGGCACACGCGGATCGACTCGGCGAGGGAGGCGGTCTCCTTGTCCCGCGAAATCGCTTTCAGCTTTTTCAGTTTTCGCTCGATCAACTGGAGGTGAATCGTGAGCGAGTTGAGCGGATTGCCCAGTTCGTGGGCCACTCCGGCAGCGAGTAACAGGATCGACGAGGTGCGTTCGTCCTCGATGCGCGCTTCGGTGCTCTGCTTGTCGCGAGTGATGTCCGTGAGAATGACGGCGAAGCGGCGCTCGGCACCGTGCCCTTCACCAGCAAACGGAACCATGTAGAGCCGCACCGTGCGCGGTTCGGGATAAGTCAGCTCGATCTCCCGCGCCATGACCGGCAGCGAGGGTGCGGCATCGTTCAGCGAAGATTCGAGCGAGGGCCGCAAACCTGGAACCAGCCGCCAGAGAATCTTCCCGGAGAGATCGTCGGCCGCGAGACCGATCAACCGGTGGGCGGCCGAGTTGGCGTAGTCGATCATCCCATCGGCATCGATCACCAGAACACCTTCCTGCAGCGTATTAAACACGTCCTCAAACAAGCTGCGCTCGCGGGCGAGACGCTGCACGAGGTTGGCGAGGTTGGCCGGGTCCAGTGAGTCGAGGCGCCCGAGCACGCGATCAAGCGAAGTGTTTTTTTTGCCAGCCATCGGAGTTGAACGGTTACAGCAAGGGCGGCTCCTCGGCCAGAAAATCGGCCTGATCCGGGTCCACGCGACCAGAGAGCAGATTGCGCAGGAACATCTCGCGGTGTTCCAGACAACGCCCCAGCCGGAGAACGGATTCACGATGCTCTTCGGTGCCGTAGCCTTTGTGCTGAGCGAAACCGTAACCTGGAAAACGGATGTCTAGGTCGTTGAGCATCCGGTCACGAGTGACCTTGGCGATGATCGACGCCATCGCGATACACAGCGAGCGGCCATCACCACTGACCACGCTCGTGTGAGGATACGGGAAATGCTTCAGCGGCAGTCCGTCCACCAAGATGCGCGCCGATACACGGGGCGTGTAAGCGGCGATTTCTTCGGGCGGAGAAAACAAGTCCGGCTCCCGCTGCGGAGGCGCAAACGCACTGGCGGGATGGATGCCTTCCAGCGCGCGGCGCATCGCGATCTTCGTAGCACCAAGGATGTTGAACTGCTCGATCTCGGCGACATCGGCGACGCCGAAGGTCGCATGGATTTGCCCCTCGGCCATGAGCGCTTCGAAATCCATCCAGAGCGCGTCGCGTTCGGCCGCGGTGAGCTGCTTCGAATCGTTGATGCGCGAGGCATTGCTCGTGACCCAACGGCTGTCGAGGAACGACCGCGTCACCAACACCGCTCCGGCCACAACCGGGCCAGCGAGCGCACCACGCCCCGCCTCGTCCACGCCGATCAAATCGGCGAAGCCTTCGATGTGCTTCAGGTCAAACCCGCGGAGTTGGCGTCGCTTGCCGGCCATGTTCGTTCAACCGTTCAATCACGACCGAAACCGAAGCGTTCCTTCGGTTCGGGCAAGGGTAACTCGTCGAGTTTTCCCGCCTCTTTGACGACTTCGTAGGCAGTCCGGAAATGGAGCTTGGCGAAATCCTTCAGTGCGTGGACGCCAAGCTGGCGAATGATGTCGTGCGCCTGCGCTTTCACCAAAGGGCCGGCGCCCTTCTGCAATTTCTGGCCAAGCTTCTTCGAAAGCTGGTTCATCTGTCGCACAAACTCGGCGCGCGCGACGATCGAGGCGGCCGCGACCACCGGGTCGGATTCGGCCTTGGTGCGCATGCGCAGTTCAAAGTTTTCGACCTTCTTCTTCGTGAGCTCGCGTTGCACCAGAGGTTGCTCAGTAAATTGGTCAAGGAGTCCCCACTTCACAGGCTTTTCGGCGAGCGCCTGCGAGAGTGCGGTGCCGTGCAACCAGGCGAGCAACAGGTTCAAGTTGGCGCGCGGGCGAGCCATCAGTTCGTTGTATTTCGGCATGCCGCAGAAACACACCTTTACCACGACGCCGGGCGTGCTGCGGATGATATTGTCGAGTTCGAGGATCTTGCTCTCGGACATCTTCTTCGAGTCCTGTGCGCCCGCTTTTCGCCAAGCCTCGATCATGGATTTTTGGCCGATCACCGTCGCCGCGATAAGCGGACCGAAGAAGTCGCCCTTGCCGCTCTCGTCCAAGCCCGCGTGCGCCTCAAACCAGTCCGGATTAAGCACCTCGTCGTAGCCGAGCTTCGGCGCCTTGGTGACCTCGGGTTCGAGCACGTCGCGCACGAAGTCCTCGGTGCCTTTGCCCGCGATGACCACCTTGCCGCTCGTGTAGGCGGTGATGTTAACTTTGATGTTGTCGGCCTTGAAAGCGAAGCGCGTGTAAGCGACCTCGGAAGGCACCCAGTTGCGCGATTCGCAAAACGCACGCAGCAACTCCATCTGGGCATCGTCCAGCTTGATCGTGTAGCTGCTAAGTTTTTTGGGGGCTTCGTCGTCGGAGGACGGCTTTATCGGCATGCGGACATTGGCCACAAAAAGCGCAAAAAGCACAAAAGGAATCTGCACTGGCGTCATTCGGATTTTTGCGCCTTCTGTGCGGTCCGTGTCCACTGCTTCGCTCATTTTGAAGAAAGATGCTTTTCAGCATGCCTTGCTGGCCTGGTATCGCGTGCATCAGCGCAAGCTGCCGTGGCGCACCGCCCCTTCGCTCTACAAGACCGTGGTGAGCGAGTTCATGCTCCAGCAGACGCAGGTAAAAACCGTGCTGCCCTACCTCGCCCGCTGGGTGGAGGTGTTTCCCGATTTCGCCGCACTCGCCGCCGCGTCCGAGGAGCAAGTTGTCAAAAACTGGGAGGGCCTCGGCTACTACACGCGGGCCCGCAACCTTCACAAACTCGCCAAGGCGCTCGCCGCCCTCCCCTCGCCTCCGCAAACCCGCGAAGCTTGGTTGGAGCTGCCCGGCATCGGCCCCTACACGTCGGCGGCAATCACCAGTATTTCGTTCGGCACGCGCGCCGCCGTGGTGGATGGCAACGTAGTCCGCATCCTCACCCGGCTCACGGCTGACTCCACGCCGTTTCGCGACAGCGCCTCCGCGTCGAAAGCGCTCGCCCCGCTCGCCGACGCGATGCTCAACCACGACGAACCGGGCGACCACAACCAGGCGATGATGGAGCTGGGCGCAACTGTCTGCCACCGGCAGAACCCGCTCTGCACGATTTGCCCCGTGCTGAATCTCTGCGCCGCCGGCCGCAGCGGCGAACCCGACGCCTATCCGCGCCTCGCCGCCAAAGTCATCGAGCAACGCGCCGTCTCGCGCGTGTGGTGCCTGAGCAAAGGCCAGCTCCTCCTCCATCGCACCGCCGGCGATTCGCGCCGTCTGGCCAACATGCACGAGCTCCCCGCCGCGGAACACCTCGGACAAGACGAGTCCGTGTTCGCCAAGGCGGAACTCCTCGCAAAAAAGAAGCGCGGCATCACCCGCTTCGCCATTACTGAGTCGATCTACCGCGTGCCCGCGTCGGCCCTCTCACGCAGCGCACAAGCACGCCCCGGCTTAGTCTGGGTGGCGCTCGACGACCTTGATGACCTCACGCTTTCGGGACCACATCGGCGTTGGGTGACCGAGCTGCTGGCGACCTCCGGAAAGTAGGCGCGGCGGCTTACTGGAGTGGAATGGAGACCCGACGACCTCGTCGGGTCGGTTTTGAGGTATTGGAGTGCTTCCGATCCAGAAACCCGACGGGGTCGTCGGGTCTCCATCGGGCAAGACTTCACGCTCCAAACCGCGCGGTCATCAACGCCTCAACGCGTTCCTTGGACGTGACGACATCCTCGACCTTCACCCGCGGGCTCAGCTCCAGCGTGAGCAAGTGCTCCGGCCGCCAGAAGCTGCTCACCATATTAAAATCAATGCGCCCGCTGCCGATCGGTTGGTGATCCTTCCCGTCTGCCGACACGTCGTGCAAATGAAAGCCCAGCAAGCGCGGCGCGTTTTTCGCCAAGTGGAGTGAATGCTCCAGCACTCCCATACTCTGCTTGATATCAGCGTGGCCCGTGTCGTGCCAGTAACCCGCCGTGTGCGGCTGCGGCATCGCACCAATAAGCGCGTCAAAATCATCATCGACCGGGAGCTCCTCAAACTTCTCGCGATTTTCGAAGCCCAGCTTGATCCCCTTCGCAACGGCCTCCGTGCGAATTTCCTCGATGCTGGCCTGCACTTGCTGCCAATACGGCCCCATCCGCGCGCGCAGCTTCGCACAAGATTTCTTGAGCAGGGCTTGATAATCCTTGTCGCTGGGAATCGTGGCGGTCGGGTGCTTGCGAACGAAGCGCTTGAGCTTACCGGCCGGGTTGAACCAAGAAAACCTCACGCTGCCGAGGTGCAAGACGAGCACCTGCGACTTGATTTGCGCCGCGAAATCCAACGACCGCTTCGTGTGCCGCAACCATTGCTCGTGCTCACGATGTTCGAGGGCCGACGGCTCGAAAAGATTCGGCGCCGACTGCGTGATGCCGGTGGGCAACGGGCAAAAATTATGCGTCGAGCTGATCTTGATGACACCCTCCTCCACCGCGCGAATCACGCCCGGCAGGAGCACGATGCGAATGCCATGGCTCAACTCCGCGTGCGTGAAGCCTAAGTCCGCGATTTCGCGCAACATCGCATAGCCGTCGGTGTGACGGAACGAGTTCCAGCAAGTAGACAGGGCGAGAGAGGGCTTCACCATGGAGCGATAATCAACGACGGCGGGAGGACTGGCCGTCAATACTCAGCAAACGCAAAAAACCGCGCCGCCGAAGATTTCGGCAGACGCGGTCGTAAAGAGGAACAGAACGGACTCCGCAAGGGAGTGCGTTTATTCAGCGTGACGATTGCGCAGCATCTGGGTGAAGGCCATGACCTTCACTTTGCGACGGCGGCGCTCGGTGGGCTTTTCGTTATAACGCTTGGCGCGGACATCCTTGATGATGTTCTCGCGTTCGAGCTTCTTCTTCATACGGCGCAGAGCGCGGTCGACAGGCTCGTTTTTGCGGATCTTGATTTCGATGGGCATGATGAAAGTGGCGTGAGTTTTGGCGGAAAAACCGAGGAATAGGGCAAACGCCTCCGCCCGCGTCAATGGCTTTTTTGGGCGTCTGCCGATCATCGGCGCGATGTTTGGCCGAACTAGGTCTTGCGATGGACTCCGCGCCGCGTTGCCTACCCCCTGTGTCGTCCGCCGCCTCCGATTTCGTCCACCTCCACGTCCACACCGATTACAGCCTGCTCGACGGAGCCTGCCGCATTGACCGGTTGATGAGCCGCGCATCCGAGTTGGGCATGAAGGCCATCGCCCTCACCGACCATGGCAACATGTTCGGCGCGATCGAGTTCTACAACGCCGCTAAATACAAAGGCATCAAGCCTCTCATCGGCTGCGAGATCTACATCGTCGAGAGTTCCCGCCTCGAAAAGACCGGCAAATCCGAGGACGGCAAAAGCTACTACCACATGGGGCTTTTGGCTAAAAACCTCACCGGCTACCAAAACCTTCTCAAGCTCGTCTCCGACGCCCATCTCAAGGGCTTCTACTACAAGCCGCGCGCCGATCTTGAGACCCTCGCCAAATACGCCGACGGCCTGATCGGCTTCACCGGCTGCCTCGCAGCCATCGTCCCGCAACACCTCCTTCACGACCGCTACGAGGAGGCCCGCAAGGCCTGCGGACGCTTCGTGGACATCTTCGGACGCGAAAACTTCTTCGTCGAAATCCAGGACCACGGCATCCCGGAACAACTCAAAATCATTCCCGACCTCCTCAAGTTGAGCGAGGAGTTCGGCCTCAAGGTGATTTGCACGAACGACGTTCACTACGTGAACCACGCCGACGCCGGCCCGCACGACGCCATGTTGTGCATCCAAACCGGCGCGAAGATCGAGGAGGAGAACCGCATGAAGTTCACCGGCGATCAGTTCTACCTGAAGACCCGCGAAGAGATGCTGAAGCTCTTCGGCGAGCGCCCCGACTCCCTCGACAACACCCAACTCGTCGCCGACATGTGCGACCTCGCGATCCCCTTCCCCAAGGGCTCCGAGCGTTACCCGCGCTACCCGCTCCCGGCCGAGATCAACTCCAAATACACCGCCGGCGAATACCTGAAGCAGCTCTGCATCGAGGGCCTCAAGAAGCGCTACAACTTCGACTACCACGCCGTCGCCACCCACGAGATCGTCGCCCCGCGCCTCGAGAAACTCGTCAACGTCCCCGCCGGCCAGAAGCCCCAGCCGCCCGACTACAACGGCCTCGACCCGCACGAGCTGCTCGTCCTGCGCACCGGCTACGAGCTTTCCATCATCAACGTCACCGGCTTCGTGGACTACTTCCTCGTCGTTTGGGACTTCATCAACTGGGCCAAGGTCCAGAACATCCCGGTCGGCCCCGGACGCGGTTCAGGAGCCGGCTGCCTCGTCGCCTACCTCCTCGAAATCACCAACGTGGACCCGATCCGCTTCGGACTCCTCTTCGAGCGTTTCCTCAACCCCGAGCGCGTGTCCCCGCCCGACTTCGACATCGATTTCTGCATGCGGCGCCGTGAAGAGGTCATCAACTACGTGCGCGACAAATACGGCCGCGACTGCGTGGCCAACATCATCACCTACGGCACGCTCGGCGCCAAGATGGTCATCCGCGACGTCTCGCGCGTAAACAATCTCCCCTACGCCGACGCCGACCGCCTCGCCAAGATGATCCCCGACGAGATCAACATCTCGCTCGAAGACGCCATCACCAAGTCCGCCGACCTCCGCACCGAGATCGAGCGCAACCCCATCGCCAAACGCATCGTCACGTCCGCCCGCGTGCTCGAAGGCATGGTGCGCAACACCGGCAAACACGCCGCCGGCATCATCATCACCGACAAGCCCCTCGACGAATTCGTCCCGCTCACCCTTCAGGAAGGCGACGTCACCGTGCAGTTCGACATGAACGCCGTCGGCAAGCTCGGCCTGCTGAAGATGGACTTCCTCGGCCTGAAGACGCTCACCGTCATCTCCGACGCGGTGAACAACGTCCGCCGCACCGTCAACCCGACCTTCGACATCGAGACCATCTCGCTCGAAGACCCGAAGACCTACGAGCTCCTCAACATCGGCAAAACCGTCGGCGTGTTCCAGCTCGAGTCCGGCGGCATGCAAAACGCTTCCAAGCTCGTCGGCATCTCCAACATCGACGACATCAACGCCATCTCGGCGCTCTACCGCCCCGGCCCGATGGCGTTCATCCCCGACTACGCCCGCGGCAAAAAAGACCCGAAGTCCATCACCTACCCACACCCGCTCCTCGAACCCGTCCTCAAGGAAACCTACGGCATTATCGTTTACCAGGAGCAGGTGATGGAGTGCGCCCGCGTCATCGGCGGCTACACCCTCGGCGGCGCCGACATGCTTCGCCGCGCCATGGGCAAGAAGGACGTCGAGGGCATGGCCAAGGAACGCATCAAGTTCGTCGAAGGCGCCGGCCGCCTGCACAAAATCTCCGAGGCCAAAGCCAACGAAATCTTCGACCTCCTCAACAAGTTCGCCCAATACGGCTTCAACAAGTCGCACTCCGCCGCCTACGCCATCGTCGCCTACCAGACCGCGTTTCTGAAGGCCAACTACCCGGTGCAATTCATGGCCGCCGTGCTCACCGCCGAGCTCGGCAACTCCGAAAAAGTGTCTCACTTCGTCGCCGAAGCCGAAGCCATGGGCCTCCAAGTATTGGGACCGGACGTCAACGAAAGCCGAGACACCTTCACCCCCATCTTCCGCGAACCCTCCTCCTCCGACTCATTGGACATTGGTCATTCGTCATTGGTCATTCCGCCGCCCCGCGGCGGCGCGATCCGCTTCGGCATGGCCGGCATCAAGGGCGTGGGCGAAGGCGCCTCGCTCAAGGTCATCGAAGAGCGCGAAAAAAACGGCCCGTTCGCCGACTTCGACGACTTCGTTTCCCGTGTGGACCCGAAGGCGCTCAACAAGCGTGTGCTCGAACACCTCGTGAAAACCGGCGCCTTCGATTTCAGCGGAGCCTCCCGCAAAAAACTCTTCGACAACATCGACAACGCCCTCGCCACCGCCGCCGCCAACGCCCGCGACCGCGCCGCCGGCCAAAGCGGCTTCTTCGACATGCTCGCCGGCGACACTCCCGCCGCCGGAAAAAAGACCGCCGTCCGCAATCGCCAGGCCGAAGCCGACGACGACTTCACCCAGACCGAGCGCCTCCAGTTCGAAAAAGAACTGCTCGGCTTCTACGTCACCGGCCACCCGATGAACGCCTACATCGGGCTCGCCGACGCGCTCGACACCTTCGCGACCGACGAACTCCTGAATCAAGGCGACCGCGTCGAATTCCGTCTCTGTGGCCTGAGCAGCAACCTCGTCAAGCGGCTCGCCAAAAAGGACAACCGCCCCTGGTTCATGTTCACGCTCTCGACGCGCAAAGCCTCGCTCCAGCTCAACATGTTCGCCGACGCCACGGAAAAGTGGGGTCCGAACCTTGCCGAAAACGCGCAAGTCGCCGTCCTCGGCAACATCATCGTCAACGAGGAAGGCGCCCGCATTAACATCAAGGAAGTCCGCCCGTTGGAGGCTTATGTGATGTCGAACGTAAAACGCGTCATCTGGCTGCTTCACCCCAATCACCCGCAACTCAAAGAGTTCCTCAAAACCCTCCGCGAGACGCTCAACAAACAAGTCGGCTCCACGCTCACGAGTTTGGGATTCGTCTTCGAAGACCGCATCACGGCCTTCTCCGATGTGAGTGGTGCGTTGGGATGGAAACTGACGCCCGCCAAGTTCCAAGAACTCCGCACCCACCCCTGCGTCGCCGGCGTGCAGATCGAAGTCAAACACCTCGAAATCGCCGACGACCGCAAGTGGAAGAAGAAATTCTGATAGGTTCGGCTCACCTCCATATCACCCAAGATATGATATTTAAGCCGATCAACCCAAAGGCCGTCCGGTAACGTGATCTAAGCCACACCAATTTTTCACGAACAAGACCGCTATGCAGCACATGGAAGGTCCAGGCTGCCTGAAGTGGGAACAACAACACGGAAAACCCAAGCCGGGCCGGAACGATACCCGTAACTGCGAGGCACCCAAGATACAGGAATGCGATGGCAAAACAGATGAATGCGGCCAGAAACACCGCTCTTTTGCCAAAAGTCACCGCATTCGTCCGAACCCCCGAAGCTAGATCGCTCTCGTAATCCTGAACCTCCTGCGTGGCATGGCCTGCCGTAAAGACTAGGGCAAAAAAAATGGAGATCAGAAAAGCGCGCCGGTCCAAATCGCCGAACAGCGAGTAACCGAGGAGAAAATGCAAAATCCCCCCGGCAAAATGAGACAAAGAGGAAAGCCCCGCCAAACCCTTCGCCCGGATTCCCGGGAATGAATAAATGAACCCCAAAGCGGCAATGGCTCCGGCAATGATCAGGGTCTTCCACGGCAGAAAGCCAAAGACCGCGAGACTGGCCACAAGTGATCCGATGGAAAAGCGGAACAGGTCTGCCCGTGTGGCTTCAGATGAGCGGGCCGGGGAAGATCTGCGCGATGCGATCCGGTCATCCATGTAGTCCGACCAGTCATTCAAGGCCCAGATGTGAGCCACCAGCAAAAAACTGGCCGACATGAAAATGGCCAAGGGGGAAATCATGGCGTGCTGCGGCTTTGAAACCGACAATACGACGCCCATCAATGGCGGGCTCTGCATCACGATTACCTCGCCGAATCGGATGCCATAAAGGTGCCTCCTGATCGCCTTTGCCGCGCTTTCAGCCCCTGTCTTGATACGTTGTGTAAATGCCATCGTGAGTATCTTCAACGGGGCACTGTCATTGCGTCCGTATTCCCAAAGTCCCGGTATTTGAAATAAAGCCTCAGCCACAGCGCATATCCGAAGTCTTCCGACCAGTAATATCGCTGTGCCCGTGCAGTGAGATCGTTGTGATACAACAACGGAGGATTGCTTTTGATCGCCGAGAACTGATCTGCGGCCAGGCTTCCCAGCAGAAGTCGGGCGGCCGCGGCTTCACCTGCCTTGTCGGCAGAATCCGATGAAATGAACGCACAGGCGTCCACCCATGGCTTTTGTCCCAGCACCGACGTCCCGATTCGGTCTCGTGGGAGTTCCAATGGATAGCCCAGTTTGCGAAGGTCGCCCTGTCTCAGTAACGGAACCAGCGGGGCTTTATTATAATAAACCCAATGGGAATCTTGAGTGATCGCCCGCTGGAGTGCTTCGAACAATGCGCGAGCGGAGGGCTTGTCCACTCCATCCAGAAACATCAGCACGTGCATTTGAATCGTGATGTCCGCGGGGTTGGGTTCTTTGCCGGGATCAATACTCACATACTTATCTAGGGGCGCAAACCAGGTTCGGAACAGGCCATCCGGGGTTTGATAGCTTTCCAACGTGCGCAGCACCGGGGCTAGCAGGTCATCCCGGCTCCTTCCCGCTATTCTCCAAGCGAGAGCCGTATCGTCAGCATCCGGCGTGATGATACATCCCAATGACGGAATCGTCGGAGAATCGGGGCGGCCATGATAACGCACCAAGCCATCAGACTCGATCTGGCCAACCAGATGTGTGCGTGCGTGCTTGAGGGCTTCATCGAGCCCGGCTTCCGCAGCGACCGGTTGCAGGAGATCGATCATCATCGCCTCAAGAAATGTATTCATTTCCATGCTGGCATGAGCAAATCGATCCGTCGTCGTATGGCTGGTGAGCCAATAACCTCCAGGTTGTTGGCTGATTATTACGTGTAGCTTGGCTTGCTCGGCCGCCGCATCGAATTCGGCTTTCGTCACGGGTTTTGTGCCTGGTTCGTTTCCGACCAGCATGACGTGCCTCCGGGCCACCGGGTGAAATTCATCAAGGTCGCTGGCCTTGGCATTTACCACCAGCAGATGCTCTCCGGGATCGAATCCCTCCGTCCGCAGCGTCACGCCCCATCCGGATGGAGCGGTGGAGCCCAACTGCTTCGAAACGTCGGGCCGCGGCCCAAAATTCATAGCCCTCACGGTCGGGTAGTAACTGGGTCCACGCCATTTGGTCTTTCCCGTGGGGACGAGGCTGACTGTCACCATGGCGGGCGTATGCAGATCGGTGAGTGTCCATCCTTCAACTTTGATATCAGATCCAATGGGAACTTTATCCACACTGGTCTCGTTGACCTGCACGGTATCGATGTAGCCGGTCACACTATACACGATGCCTCTGGGCGCGGATTCGTGGCCCAGTTCCAACCAATAAGGCGTGTTCTTGAAATCCCAAACGCTCTTTATACGCGCGGGATCTCCTTCCTCCGCCATAATGATCTCATCGCTTTTTCCTGTATACCAAAAGGCCCCCACAGCTTGAACCCCAATGGAAAATAGGACCGCACTAAAGAAGAGCGCGCGCACAAATATGCGGGCGTGGATGAACACTGGCACCAGCATCCAAAGCATCAGAGGGATGATATCCGTCAGCCAGCGTGGGCCCCAAGAACAGCCGGCCCTCCAGTCAAGTTTGGCGTAACACAACACCTGAAGGACGATGGCCGCGAGCAACAGCACATCGAGCCGTCGGAATCTATGGTCGGTGAGAATGGACTTTATACCGAGAGGCAGGAAAAGCAGAAAAGGTGTAAAGATAAAGAGTCCGCGCGCCGGACTGAAGAGCAGACCTGCCACACCGGTCAAAAGCCCGTAGCGAAAAGAGCTGATATCCCCTTTCCTCGCATACCCGCCCACCAACTCCCGAACAACATACAGATTATATATGAGCAGCAGTGCGACGGGTAAAGCCGCTCCCACGACGAGAGAGCGCCTTCTGCCTCTCGCCCAAAACCAACCATAGGCAGCCAGTGCACCCGATAAAATAGCGTCAGGTGGTCGATTGCAGGCAATCAGCCCGCAAAGCAATCCGAGAGCCAACGCGCGCTTTTCCGTGCAGGCGCCGGTAAGCAGGAATAATGCGGCCACAATAAACAATTCTGCAGCACCATGCTGCCAGAGGGCCTGGCTTCCGATCATCCAGGTATTGGTTCCTAATGCGTAGGCGATGGTCAGCAGCGCGGCAATGCCGGGGGCAGCACGACGGCGCAGCAGGTAATACATGAGTGCAACCGACAGTGCGGCGATGAGTGCAGAGCTCCCTTTCTCCATCAGCCGGGCAGTCTGGTTCAGGCGATCATCCGTCCACCCTCGAATATGCAGCCAAGCTACGGCAGGTGCATAAAGAGGCACGACCGCGACGGGTATAACGACAGGGTAAGTCGAAACCTTATGCCCCCCGCGATTGACGATCCAATACGGATGACTATCGCCTTGTGACACCACCTCGG